>NZ_JBMIRS010000204.1:0-2463 GCF_049198005.1 Paracidovorax sp. MALMAid1276
CATCCACTCATCCCGATTGCACTCCAATGCGATCTTCAAAAAGACATTGAACAGGCTCTTACATATCCACCACCAAGGAGACCCCATGGCTTACGAAACCATCGAAGTCCGCACCGAAGCGGACAAGGTCGGCGTGATCACGCTGAACCGCCCCAAGCAGCTGAACGCGCTGAACGACCAGCTGATGAACGAATTGGGCGAGGCCCTCAAGGCCTTCGACGGTGACGAAAAGATCGGCTGCGTCATCATCACCGGCAGCGAGAAGGCTTTTGCGGCGGGTGCGGACATTGGCGCGATGGCCAAGTACAGCTTTGCAGACACCTACAAGGGCGACTACATCACCCGCAACTGGGAAGCCATCCGCTCCATCCGCAAGCCCGTGATCGCTGCCGTGAGCGGCTTCGCGCTGGGAGGTGGCTGCGAGCTGGCGATGATGTGCGACTTCATCATCGCCGCGGACAACGCCCGATTCGGGCAGCCCGAAATCAAGCTGGGCGTCATTCCTGGCGCAGGCGGCACGCAGCGCCTGCCGCGCGCCGTGGGCAAGTCCAAGGCCATGGACATGGCCCTCACCGGCCGCATGATGGATGCTGCGGAAGCCGAACGCGCGGGGCTGGTCAGCCGCGTGGTGCCGTTCGACAAGCTCATGGACGAAGCGCTGGGCGCCGCCCTCATCATTGCCGGGTTCTCGCAGATCGCCGTGATGGCGGCCAAGGAATCGGTCAACCGCGCGTTCGAGGGCTCGCTGTCCGACGGCGTCATGTTCGAACGCCGCCTGTTCCACGCGCTGTTTGCCACCCAGGACCAGAAGGAAGGCATGGACGCGTTCATGAACAAGCGCGCCGCGAACTTCACGCACCAGTAATTTCTGTCCTATAATGCGAGGCTTCGGTGGTATAGCTCAGTTGGTTAGAGCGCAGCATTCATAATGCTGATGTCCCAGGTTCAAGTCCCGGTACCACCACCACCTGCCAACCCACAGTGCCTGCGCACTGTGGGTTTTTTATTGGCAATTTGCTCAAAAATGAGAGCGGGTAGCGCTTGATTTCATTGGCTTTCGGATGATTTTTCACTGCAAAGCCAATACCAGCAAGCGCACGCAGCTATCGTTTTTCAGTTTTTCTGCAGGTAGACGTATTTTCCGGCAACGCCGGTGGCCTGGTCCCACCGCAGCGGGGCGCTGTGCACATGGGCCCGACGAAACCCATGGCGCTCGGCCAGGGCATGCACATAGGCGGTGGTGTGCGCATAGCGCAGGCTCGGCAGCAGCTGCGGCGCGGCGGCGCCCGCGCCGTCAGCGTCTGATTCCTCAATGGTGAATGCGAGCCAGCCACCAGGGCGCACGCGCCGGGCCAGCTGCGCAAAAGCATCTTCCAGGTGACCCACATAAATGAACACGTCCGCCGCCAGCACCAGGTCGAACTGCACGCCCTCGCTGCGCAGGGCCTCCACCAGGTCTGCCTCGATCAAATGGTCGTAAACGCCCCGCGCGCGGGCCTTGCCCAGCATGGCGGCGGACAGGTCCACGCCCCACAGCGCGCCTGCGCGAGGCCGAATGTGCGGCCCGCACAGGCCGGTGCCGCATCCCAGGTCCAGCACCTGCTCGAACCAGGGCGGGCACGCAGCAGGCAATTGCTCGACCAGCACACGGTGCCCCTGGTAGCGCAGCTCGCCCACCAGGTGGTCTTCGAAATCTTCGGCGTACTGGTCGAACAGGGTCTGCACATACTGGCGCGGCGCATTCGCCACGGGCTCGCCGTGCTGCAGGGCCGCGAGATAGTAACGGTGCAGTTCCGCGTCCGCGCCCCGCTCCAGCGCATTGCGGTAGCAGCGGGCCGCCTCGGCGGGCTGCTGCAGGTCGCGCCGCAGGTGGCCGAGCTGGCTCCACGCCTCGGCCAGGTTCGCGTCCATCTCCACGGCAGCCTGCAGCGCAGCCAGCGCCTCAGAAGTGCGCCCTGCACGCGCCAGGCACTGGCCCAGACGCATGTGGACGGCAGCGTTGCCCGCGCCGCGCGCGACGGCGTTCTCGTGGCTGCGCAGCGCGGGCGCCCAGTGCCCCAGCTCCATCTGCGCCAGGCCCAGTGCCGCCCAGCCCTCCCCCAGCGCATCGTCGGCCGCCAGGGCGGCTTGCAGCAAGGGCTCGGCCTCGGCGAACAGCTGCCGGTGCACCTTGGTGACTCCCAGGTTCAACAGCACCGATGCACGCCCGGGCGCCAGGGTCAGCGCCTGGGTGAATGCCGCGTCGGCGGCGTCGTACTGTCCGCCTTCAAACTGCGCAATGCCGTGCACAAAGGCCTGCCGGGCCTGCTCCAGGGGGTCGCTCATGAACGGTGCCTTGCGTGGTGGTTTGCTGCAAATCTTAGAGCCAACCCTTTCAAGGTCTTTCGAGCTTAATCATCTAAGCTGCTGATTGCACGGGATTTTCCGTGTGATGCGGGAGCAGAAGATCTGGCAAGAAGTCAT
>NZ_JBMIRS010000208.1:0-1077 GCF_049198005.1 Paracidovorax sp. MALMAid1276
CCTCTCCCCGGCCCTCTCCCACGAGGGGAGAGGGAGTGACGGCCATCTGAGACAGGTATCCAGCCAGCGCCATTTGAACCAGAAACCATGCCCGCCCGCCCCCTCTCCGACGAAACCCTGCACCTGATCGACGCCGTGCGCAGCGCGCTCGCGCACCGCAGCGACGTGGACGAGCGGACCATGTTCGGCTGCTACTGCTTCTTTGTGGACGGCAAGCTGTGCATCGGCATCAAGGGCGAAGACCTGCTGGTGCGCCTGCCGCCCGAGCGCCACGGCGAGCTGCAGGAGACGCAGAACACCCGCGAACTCTCCCCCGGCGGCGGCATGCAGGGCTACTTCTGGGTGGAGCCCAACGGATACGCCACCCGCGCGCAGTGGAACCACTGGATCGACGAAGCCCTGGCTTTCAACCCCCGGGCCAAGGCATCGCCCCGCAAGGCCAAGGCGCCCGCTGCGGCCCAGAAGGCCGCCCAGCCCAAAACCCCCGGCAAGACCCGCGCTGCCAAGAAGCACAGCATCTTCGAAGCCGACGACTGAAACCTGAGCCATCACCCGGAACCCACCACCATGCCCCTTCGCATCGTCCGCCTTGGCACCCCGCGCGCCGCCGGGGAAGGCACGCGCATCGGCACCGTGCGCCGCCCGCCGCGCGGCGTGCCCAAGGCCGAGTTCGCCAGCCGCGACTACTACGACGTGTGGTGCCCCCTGCTCTCGCCCACGCCCGACCTCATGGCCCAGGGCCAGCAGGTGCCCACCGGCCCAGAAGGCGACAAGGCGTGGCAGGCCTTCGCCAAACGGTTCCGCAAGGAACTGGCCCAGCCGGAGGCCAGCCGCACGCTGGACCTGCTGGCCGCGCTGTCGCACCACAGCGCCATGTCGCTGGGCTGCTACTGCGAGCACGAGGCCCGCTGCCACCGCTCGGTGCTGCGCGCCGAACTGGCCCAACGGGGCGCGGACATCCGCGCATGAACTGCACGCCCGGTGCCCTGACCGACCGCTCCATGCCCCACGTCCAGAGCCTGCCGCCCCACACCCTCCCCCGTTCGGGCTGAGCCTGTCGAAGCCAGAGCGCCAACC
>NZ_JBMIRS010000216.1:0-24368 GCF_049198005.1 Paracidovorax sp. MALMAid1276
AACGGGCAGGGTAGCGCTCCGGCTTCGACAAGCTCAGCCCGAACGGGTGGGGGTGGTGCCCCGGTTTCGACAAGCTCAGCCCGAACGGCCGGAGGTGGAACGGGCAGAGGCCGAACGGTCGAGGACTGGTGTCCTGGCTTCCACTGGCCCAGCCCGAACGATAGCGAAAAGCGCCCAGGCTTCGACAAGCGCAACCCAAACGTATGGCTGACGCTCACACATTCAACAGAGCCATGGCACACCAACACCATCACCGCCCCAGATACACCTCAATCACCCGCTCATCCGCCTGCACCTGGTCCAGCGTGCCCTCCGCCAACACCGAGCCATCACACAAAACGGTGACCTTCTCCGAAATGGTGCGGATGAAGCCCATGTCGTGCTCCACCACCATCAGGGAGTGCCTGCCTTTCAACGTGAGGAACAGCTCGGCGGTACGGGCGGTTTCTTCATCCGTCATACCCGCCACGGGTTCGTCCAGCAGCAGCAGCTTCGGGTCCTGCATCAGCAGCATGCCAATCTCCAGCCACTGCTTTTGCCCGTGACTCAGGTTGCCCGCCTGGCGCGTCACGCCATCGGCCAGATGAATCGTGTGCAGCACCTCGGCCAGACGGTCCGACTGACCCGAATCCAGGCGAAAGAACATGCTGGACTTCACGCCCTTGTGGGTCTTGAGGGCCAGCTCCAGGTTCTCGAATACCGTGAGCTGCTCGAACACTGTGGGCTTCTGGAACTTGCGGCCGATGCCCAGGCTCGCGATCTCGGGCTCGTTGTGGCGCAGCAGGTCGATGGTGCTGCCGAAGAACACCGTGCCTTTGTCGGGCCGCGTCTTGCCGGTGATGATGTCCATCATCGTGGTCTTGCCCGCGCCGTTGGGGCCGATGATGCAGCGCAGCTCGCCCGGCGCGATGTCCAGGCTCAGGCCGTTGATGGCCTTGAAGCCGTCAAAACTCACATGCACGTCTTCAAGGTACAGGATGCGGCCATGGGCCACATCCACCTCGCCCGGGGTCGCCACGCGCGAGAAACCGGCCGCGCGTCCGCCCGACTCGGTCTGGCCCGTGGCCACGGCCTGGCCATGCGCCTGCACCCGGCGCGCGCCCTCTTCCATCAGATCGGGCGTCATGCCGAGTCTCCCTTGATCTTGCCGTGCAGCTTGCGCACCAGGCCCACCACGCCGTTGGGCAGGAACAGCGTCACCGCGATGAACAGCGCGCCCAGAAAGTACAGCCAGAACTCCGGCGCCGTCACCGTGAGCCAGCTCTTGGCGCCGTTGACGATGAAGGCCCCGGCAATCGGTCCGATCAGCGTGGCGCGCCCGCCCACGGCCGCCCAGACGGCGATCTCGATGGAGTTGGCCGGGCTCATCTCGCCCGGGTTGATGATGCCCACCTGCGGCACATACAGCGCGCCCGCCACGCCGCACATCATGGCGCTGATGGTCCAGATGGTGAGCTTGTAGGGCAGCGGCGAATAGCCCGAGAACATCACGCGGCTTTCGGCGTCGCGCACGGCCTGCAGCACGCGGCCGAACTTACTGCGCACCAGCCAGCGCGCCAGCAAAAAGAACCCCAGCAGCGCGAGCCCCGTCAGCACGAAGAGCAGCATGCGCATGTTCTGCGTGGCGATGGGCGTGCCCAGAATGCGCTTGAAGTCGGTAAAGCCGTTGTTGCCGCCAAAACCCGTCTCGTTGCGGAAGAACAGCAGCATGGCCGCATACGTCATGGCCTGCGTGATGATGGAAAAGTACACGCCCTTGATGCGCGAGCGGAAGGCGAAGTAGCCGAACACGAACGCCACCAGCCCCGGCACGGCGACGATGAGGACCAGCGTGGCCGCAAAGCTGTCCGACAGTGCCCAGTGCCAGGGCAGCTCCTTCCAGTCGAGGAACACCATGAAGTCGGGCAGGTCGCTTTGGTAATTGCCGTCGCGCCCGATCTGGCGCATCAGGTACATGCCCATCACATAGCCGCCCAGCGCAAAGAACAGGCCGTGGCCCAGGCTCAGGATGCCGGTGTAGCCCCAGATCAGGTCCATGGCCAGTGCCAGGATGGCGTAGCACATGATCTTGCCCAGCAGCGCCACGGCGTAGTCGGACAGGTGCAGCGCGCTGCCTGCAGGCACCCACAGGTTGAGCACGGGCGCCACGGCGCACACCACGATGAGCGCGATGATGAAGGCCGACCAGCCGCCGCGCGTGAGCAGCGGCGCGGGTGCGGGCAATTGAAGAGAAGAGGGAGAAGACTTGGTGATCATGGTATGGCTCGCCCTTCAGTCCGCGGTGCGGCCTTTCACGGCGAAGATGCCCTGCGGCCGCTTCTGGATGAAGATGATGATGAACACCAGCACGGTGATCTTGGCCAGCACGGCGCCTGTCCAGCCTTCGAGGAACTTGTTGAGAATGCCCAGCCCCAGCGCGGCATACACGGTGCCGGCCAGCTGGCCCACGCCGCCCAGCACCACCACCATGAACGAGTCCACGATGTAGCCCTGGCCCAGGTCGGGGCCCACGTTGCCCACCTGGCTCAGGGCACAGCCCGCCAGGCCGGCGATGCCCGAACCGAGCGCGAACGCGTACGTATCCACACGCGCCGTGTTCACGCCCATGCACGACGCAATGGGCCGGTTCTGCGTCACACCGCGCACGAACAGGCCCAGGCGCGTCTTGCTGATCAGGAAGGCCACGCCGCCCAGCACCGCCAGCGCAAAGGCGACGATGATCACGCGATTCCACGGCAGTTGCAGGTTGTCCATCAGCTGCACGCCGCCGCTCATCCACGCAGGGTTTTCCACACCCACGTTCTGCGCGCCGAACACGGTGCGCACCAGTTGCATCAGCACCAGACTGATGCCCCAGGTGGCCAGCAGGGTCTCCAGCGGGCGGCCGTACAGGAAGCGGATCACGCCGCGCTCCAGCACCGCGCCCATGAGCGCCGACGCCAGAAAGGCCGCGGGCACGGCAGCCACCAGGTACCAGTCGAAGGCGCCGGGAAAATACTTTTGAAAGACGCCCTGCATGACGTACGTGGCGTACGCGCCGATCATCATCAGCTCGCCATGCGCCATGTTGATCACGCCCATCAGGCCGTAGGTGATGGCCAGGCCCAGCGCCACCAGCAACAGGATGGAGCCCAGGCTGATGCCCGAAAACACGGCCGCCAGGCGCTCGCCCCATTGCAGGCGCTCTTCCACCGTCTTGAGCGCCGCCTGCAGGGCAGCCTTGACGTTGGGGTCTTCTTCGCTGCGCAGCTGCTCCAGCAGCACGGTGCGCGTGGCGGGGTTGCCGCTGGCGGCCAGGTGCTGGGCGGCAGAGAGGCGCTTGGCCGCATCACTGCTGCCGATGAGCATGCGGGCGCGGATGCTCTCCAGCCGCGCCTTCAGTGCGGCATCCTGCTCGCTGGCCAGGGCCTTTTCGATCAGCGGCAGGCGGGCCTCGTCGGTTTCTTCGCGCAGCGCCTCCACGGCCTTGCGGCGCACGGCAACGTCACTCGACATGAGCTGCAGCGAGGCCAGCGCGGCATCGAACTCGCCCCGCATGCGGTTGTTGTTGATGATGTCTTCCGCATCGTCGGGCACCGGCACCTCGGCGCCGGTCACGGGGTCCAGGCCCTTGCCGTCCCGGATGACGATGGCCTTGTCGCCGCTGAGCTTCACCGCGTCGTCCACCATGGCGCGAATGAAAGCCACCGTGGCTTCGTCCGGCGTGGCGATGGCGGCCTGCAGCGCGGCGATCCGGTCATCGGTATCGCCCGCCGCCATGGCCCGCGCGGATTCGGCCGTGAGCGCGTGCGCCTGCGCGGCTGCGCACAGCAGCAGGCAGGCGATCAGGCGTTGAAAAATGGTGGCAAACATGAGGGAGCCAGTACGTCAGAAGAAAACAGGCCTGAGCAGTGAACACGGCCCAGACCGGGGCCCCGCGCAAGGGCCGCCACCCACAACCCGTTCACGCTGAGCCTGTCGAAGCGCTGCGCAAGGCTTCGACAGGCTCAGCCCGAACGGTGCTGGATCAGCAAACAGGAATCCGAATCACAGCTTGCTCTTGCCGTCCGGCTCGTCCTTCTTCTTGTCGTTGCCTTCGATGTACGGGCTCCACGGCTTGGCCTTGACCGGGCCCGGGGTCTTCCACACCACGTTGAACTGGCCGTCAGCCTTGATCTCGCCGATGAACACGCTCTTGTGCAGGTGGTGGTTCTTCTCGTCCATCTTGGAGACGATGCCCGAGGGCGCCTTGAAGGTCTGGCCGGCCATGGCGGCGATTACCTTGTCCACGTCGGTGCTCTTGGCCTTCTCGACCGCCTGCTTCCACATGTTGATGCCGATGTAAGTGGCTTCCATCGGGTCGTTGGTCAGCGGCTTGTCCTTGTGGCCCGCAATGCCCTTGGCCTTGGCGTAGTCGCTCCACTTCTTGATGAAGGCGGTGTTCTCGGGGCTCTTGATGGACTGGAAGTAGTTCCAGGCAGCCAGGTGGCCCACCAGCGGCTTCGTATCCACGCCGCGCAGTTCTTCTTCACCCACGCTGAAGGCGACCACCGGCACGTCCTTGGCCTTCAGACCGGCGTTGCCCAGTTCCTTGTAGAAGGGCACGTTGGAGTCGCCGTTGATGGTGGACACCACGGCCGTCTTGCCGCCCTGGCTGAACTTCTTGATGTCGGCCACGATGGTCTGGTAGTCCGAATGGCCGAAGGGGGTGTACTTCTCGTCGATGTCCGAATCCTTCACGCCCTTGCTCTTGAGGTAGGCGCGCAGGATCTTGTTGGTGGTGCGGGGGTACACATAGTCGGTGCCCAGCAGCACCCAGCGCTTGGCGCCGCCGCCGTCCTTGCTCATCAGGTAGTCCACGGCAGGGATGGCCTGCTGGTTGGGTGCGGCACCGGTGTAGAACACGTTCTTGGACAGCTCTTCGCCCTCGTACTGCACGGGGTAGAACAGGAGGCCGTTCATTTCTTCCACCACGGGCAGCACGGACTTGCGCGACACGCTGGTCCAGCAGCCGAAAATGACGGACACCTTGTCCTGGCCCAGCAGCTGCTTGGTCTTTTCGGCGAACAGCGGCCAGTTGGAGGCCGGGTCCACCACCACGGGTTCGAGCTTCTTGCCCAGCACGCCGCCCTTGGCGTTGATCTCGTCGATGGCCATCAGCACGGTGTCTTTCAGCACCGTCTCGGAGATGGCCATGGTGCCCGACAGGCTGTGCAGGATGCCAACCTTGATGGTCTCCTGCGCGTGGGCGGGCAGCGCAGACAGGCCAGCGAGCGCAGCGACGGCCGCGAGGGCCTTGAGGGAATAACGACGTTGCATGTGTGCTTCTCCAGGGGTGGTTCGGGGTTTCAGTCAATCCGGCTATCGGTCCAACCGCGTCGCCTGCCTCTGCGTGAACAGCAGTAGTGGGCGATGGAATGGATTCTGGAGAGCGGTGCCGTCCAGCGAAATACGCCGGGTGGCGTATGCCGCGGGCCGGGCGCGGGCGGGCGATGCCTGGGCGCAACGCCTGTGTCGGGTAGGCGAAACGCTATTGATTTAATAGCTCTCAGCGCTTTACAGACAAGCGCCAGGGGCCAAAATCAATCAAACTCTGCCGCCCACAAAACACGCTGTGAAAACAACGCTGCCGCCGCTACGATGGCAGCCACAGCCCCACCCCCTCCGCAAAGGACCCGACCCATGGTGAAACGACGCACAGTGCTGCTTGGCGGCGCCGCAACAGCGGGCGCGCTGGTCATCGGCTGGGGGGTGATGCCACCGCGCCAGCGCCTGCACCCCGCAGACCCGCTGCCCACCGCTGCGGGCCAGGCGGCGCTCAATGGCTGGCTCAAGGTGGGCACCGACAACACCGTGACGGTGATGATGGCCAAGGCCGAGATGGGCCAGGGCGCACACACGGGCCTGGCCGCCATCCTGGCCGAAGAGCTGGATGCCGACTGGGCGCAGGTGCGGCTGGCGATGGCGCCGATTGACGACATCTACAACAACCTGGCCACGGTGGTGGATGGGCTGCCCTTCCACCCCGACAACGATGGATCGATGAAGGCCGTGGCGGGCTGGCTCACGGCCAAGACCATGCGCGAGGTGGGCGTGATGATGACCGGCGGATCGAGCAGCATCAAGGACCTGTGGCGGCCCATGCGCGAAGCCGGGGCCCATGCGCGCGCCATGCTGGTGGCGGCGGCCGCCGCGCAGTGGGGCGTGCGGGCGGCAGATTGCACGGCCAGCGCAGGCTGGGTCGAGCATTCCGCCGGCCAGCGGGCCCCCTTTGGCGAGCTGGCCGCGCTGGCCGCACAGCAGCCCATGCCGCGCAAGGTGGCGCTGAAAGAGCCCGCGCAATTCAAGCTGATCGGCAAGCCGCTCACCCGCGTCGAAGCGCCCGGCAAGCTCGACGGCAGCGCCGTGTTCGGCATCGACGCGAACCCGCCGGGCCTGCTGCACGCCAGCGTGCAGATGTGCCCCACGCGCGGCGGCGCGGTGGCCCGGTTTGACGCCACTGCCGCGCAAAAGCTGCCGGGCGTGAAGCAGGTGCTGGCCGTGCCTCCCCACCACGGCGGCACGGGCGGCGTGGCCGTGATTGCCGACACGCCCTGGCGCGCCAGGAAGGCCGCCGCTGCCGTCACCGTGGAATGGGACCATGGCCCGGCCGCCGCCTTGTCGAGCGACGCCATGATGGCCCGCCTGGCCCAGGTGCTGGACGAGGCCCGGGGCTTTGGCTACCACAGCGCGGGTGATGTGGACCAGGCCATGCAGGGCGCGGCCACCACCCTCAGCGCAGACTACCGCGCACCCTGCCTGGCGCACGCAGCGCTGGAGCCCATCAACTGCACCGTGCAGTTCAAGGACGGCGCCGCCCAGGTGTGGACATCGACCCAGGTGCCGGGCCTTGCGCGCATGGCGGCCGCCAAGGCGCTGGGCATTGACGAAGACAAGGTGACCGTGCACCAGCTGCTGCTGGGTGGCGGCTTTGGGCGGCGGCTGGAGGTGGACTATGTGGGCCAGGCTGCGGCCATTGCCAAGGCGGCCGGCGGTGCCCCGGTGCAGACGCTCTGGAGCCGCGAGCAGGACACGCAGCACGACTTCTACCGCCCCGCCTGCATGGCGCGCTTCAAGGCGGGCTTTGATGCGCAGGGGCAGCTGGTGGCCTGGCACAACCTGTCGGTCGGCCAGGCCATCGTGCCGCAGGTGCTGTCGCGCACGTTCGGCCTGCCCGGCGCGGGGCCGGACAAGACCACGTCCGAAGGCGCGTTCGACCAGCCCTACGAATGGCCCCATGCGCGCATTGCGCACGAAGCCGTCGACCTGCCCTGGCCCGTGGGCTTCTGGCGCTCGGTGGGGCATTCGCACCAGGCGTTCTTCAAAGAGAGTTTTGTGGACGAAGCGGCCCATGCGGCCAAGCAGGACCCGGTGGCTTTTCGGGCCGCGCTGCTGCAAAAGCACCCGCGCCACCTGAAGGTGCTGCAGCTGGCGGCCGAGCGGGCGGGCTGGGGCCAGCCCCTGCCGCCCGATGCGTCGGGTGTGCAACGTGCGCGTGGCGTGGCGCTGCACCAGTCGTTCGGCTCCATCGTGGCGCAGGTGGCCGAAGTGTCGGTGGGTGCCGACAAGGCCATCCGCGTGCACCGGGTGGTGTGCGTGATCGACTGCGGCGCGGCCATCAACCCCAACCTGATCGCGCAGCAGATGGAAAGCGGCGTCGTGTTCGGACTCACGGCCGCGTTGTACGGCGAGATCACCGTGACGAATGGACAGGTGCAGCAAAGCAATTTTCATGACGTGCCGCTGCTGCGCATGGCCGACTGCCCGCGCGTGGAAACGCACATCATCCAAAGCGCCGAGCCTCCCGAAGGCGTGGGCGAGCCCGGCGTGCCGCCGATAGCCCCTGCGGTGGCCAACGCACTGTTTGCGCTGACCGGCCAGCGCCTGCGCTCCCTGCCGCTCAAACTTGCCTGAACCGATTCGAGGAACGACCATGCCCACCACCCTGCGCATCAACGGCAAAGCCATCTCCGTCACCGCCGAGCCCGACACGCCCCTGCTGTGGGTGCTGCGCGGCGAACTGCACATGAACGGCACCAAGTTTGGCTGCGGCATGGCGCTGTGCGGCGCCTGCACCGTGCATCTGAACGGCGAGCCCGCGCGCGCCTGCATCACGCCCCTGTCGGCCGTGGGCGATGCCGACATCACCACCATCGAGGGCCTGCGGGGCCCCGAGGCCACGGCCCTGCGTGCGGCCTGGACGGCGGTGGACGTGGCGCAATGCGGCTATTGCCAGAGCGGCCAGCTGATGTCGGCCTGCGCACTGCTGCGCAAGACACCCCGGCCCAGCGATGCGGAGATCGACGCCGCGATGGCCGGCAACGCCTGCCGCTGCGGCACCTACCCGCGCATCCGCGCAGCCATTCACCAGGCCGCAGGCAAGTAGTCCACACGGGCTGCGGGGCGTGCGCCCGAAGGCCTACCAGGCGCCTTCGGTGTTGCCCCGGGGGCTGGCCAGAATGTGCACCGGCGCGACGACCGGGCTGGGGATGGTGCTGGGGACGGGGGCGAGATCGGCAACAGAGTCGGCGCCCGGGCTGGCGCCGCCCGCGCGGGGCACCGAGTCTGCGCAGACCACGGTGTTGCGCCCGGCCTGCTTGGCGCGGTAAAGCGCCTTGTCGGCGCGGTTCACCAGTTCTTCGAAGTTCAGCCCCGAGCCCTGCTGCAGCGTGGCCACGCCGATGCTCACCGTGACGGCAACGCAGGCACCCTGCTCGTCCACCGGCACGCTCATCGCGGCCACTTCCTGGCGCAGCGACTCTGCCATGGCCAGCGCACCCGCACCGTCGGTCTCCGGCAGCACGATGACGAACTCCTCGCCCCCGAACCGCGCCACGATGTCCACACCGCTGCGCTTGCGGGCGGCGCAAGCCTGGGCCACCGCGCAGATCACGCGGTCGCCCGCCAGGTGGCCCCAGGCGTCGTTCACGGGCTTGAAGTGATCGATGTCGACCACCAGCACCGAAAGCGGGTGGTCAAAGCGTTCCATGCGCTGGCACTCGTTGGCGCCCTGCTCCATCAGCGCGCGGCGGTTGGACAGGCCCGTCAGCGCATCGTTGGCCGCCAGCAGCTCCAGCGCCGTGTTCAGGGCCTGCAGCAGCCGGTTCTGCTCCATCAGCTGGCGGTTGGCCTGGGCGATCTCGTCTTCCTTCTGCTTGCGGTCGTTGATGTTGAAGGTGACGCCGATCAGCCGCTTGCCCGGCGTGTCGCTGCTGCGGTCCATGATGCGGCCGTAATTGGCAAACCACACCCATTCGCCCGCCTTGGAGCGCAGGCGGAACTCCGCACGGTATTGCGGCGTGATGCCCGCCACATGGTCGGCCACGGCCTTGCGCACGATGTCCAGGTCGCCGGGGTGGAACAGGTCGTAGATTTCCTGCAGGCCCGTCACCATCTCGTCTTCGGTGAAGCCCAGCTCCTGAAAGGTCTTGGTGGCCTTCTGGGTGACCTGGCCGGTCACCAGGTCGTTCTCCCACAGGTCCAGGCCCGCAGCCTCCAGCACCAGCGCAAGCCGCTCCTTGTTCAAGTCGGGGGCATCGTCGAGCATGGGCGCAAACATCTCAGGCGGCGGGAAGGGGCGGGACGAGGGGTGTAGGCAATGGGTGCGCGGGGCTCATGCCGAAGGCATTGCGCCCGCATAACCGATGTTGCGCAGCAGCGCGGCAAACGATGCCACCACGCCCGGCGTGTTGTACAGCGCTGGCGCGGCGGCCACGGCGATCACGCTGACGGCGCGGCCCGTGCTCTTGCCCGTGGCGGCATCGTAGTACTGCGCCAGGTCGTCGCTGGCGTTGGAGAAGCCCCGGCCCGTGCTTTCGGAGTAGTAGCAGATCGAATCCGGCGCGATCACGTCAGGCTGCATGCTGGCCGACGAATACATGATGAGGTTCTCGTTCAGGTTGTAGAGATAGTGGGTCTCGGTGCTCTGCGCCGGGTCGGTCGCGTTGTCGAGCCGGATGATGCCGGAATCGAGCGATGCGCTGGAGGTGGACTGCGTCACGGACGTGACGTAGAAGTTGGTGACCACCGGGCGCGCTGCGCGCCCCATCAGGCTGGTGATGGCGCTGCAGATGGCCGCGGTGGACAGGGGCGACACGGCCTCCAGCATCTGCAGCCCCAGCGCCCGGGCCTGGGCGAGCGTGCCCGGGATGTAGCTGCCCGACAGCGCATAGCCGTTGCCGGCATTGGACGGCCACATGGCAATGCCCGAATAGCCGCCGAAGCCGCCCACCACACCCCCGGCCAGCGTCTCCACCTGCGCCGCCGTGGACGCGCCCAGCACGGCCGACTGCACATTGGCGGGCACCGAGGCATCGCTGGCCAGCGCCGCCGGGCACGGAGCGAGCTGGGGGTTGCCGGTGAAGGTGGTCTGCGGAAGCTCGGGCACGGCGCGCCCGGCGCCATCGCCGTCCACCACATACACGGCGCCCGGCGGTGCCATGGCCGCACCGATCAGCGGCACCAGCGAATTGATGGGGCCAATCTCCACCGGAATCAACGCGCCGATGGGCGCCCCCGTGCCGGCCTGCAGCACCTGCAGGGTGTTGGTGATGGAGTTCTGGATGGCCGACAGCGTGAGCCCTTCGGCCGCATCGGGCGAGCCCATGATGGCCAGCACGCAGGCGTTGGTGGCGCCGTCATAGTCGGCCACCTGCACGGTGCCCGAGAAGCCCTGCAGCGCCAGCTCATTCAGCACCGCGCAGGCATCGCTGTAACTGCCGCCGCCCCCGCTGGCCAGCACGGCCGCCCCGGTGGCAATCGCCTGGAAATCCGTCAACCCGTAGCTCACCCCGCCCATCACACGCCCCTCCAGATTGGTCTGTCTGGCACGATAACCGGCGCCCCGGCCTTGTCAAGCCGCAGCATCCCCCTGCGCACGGGGGCGCAAAACATGCTAGCCCCCCGAACCCGAGAAACCACTCTGGCTGCACAGGGCGCGTTCGCCTATGCTCTGCACCGTGCGCTGCTGGCGCCCCATGCAACCTTCCGCCTCCGATCACCATGAGCCCCATTGAAAAAGCCCCCGTCTACGGCACCGAAGACCTCTTGATCAGCCTGTGCAACTCCGTCACCCGCGTGCTGGGCGTGGCCACCCACAGCCCGATCCACTATTCGGGCATGGTGCAGCGCATCAGCAAGACCTGCCTCAAGCCCGACATCGGCTGCTTTGTGCTGTTTGACGGCGGTTTCTCGGGCCTGGTCATCATCAACTTCTCGGGGCAGGCGGCGATGGAGCTGTATGCCAACTACCTGCTGAACATGGGCATGTCCAAGGATGACCTGGTCAGCTCGTACACCTCCGACGAGGTGAGCAACGTGATGGGCGAGCTGATGAACCAGGTGGTGGGCGACTTCACCGGCAAGGTGCGGCGCGAGCTGCAGACCCACATCACCCAGAACCAGCCCAAGATGCTGGTGCTGAACAAGCAGGTGCAACTGTCGGTGGACGCCAACCTGGACAAGCCCGAGGCCCGGCGCGTCACCTTCTACACCAGCAACAACAACATCTTCTACCTGGAACTGGCCATCGACCGCACCGAGTTCATCAAGCTCTACGACTTCGAGGCGCAGGAGGCCCCCGACCCCGACGCGCTGATGGCCCAGTCGCAGGAAGCCCCCCCAGTGCCCGCGCCACCGCCCCCGGGCGCAGAAGACACGGACGCGCTGCTCAAATCGCTGGGCATGTAGCACTACACTTTTTGTAGCTGTCAGCGCTTATCCAGTAAGCGCTGAAGCCTTTTTTCGTTCATATTTTCGGGCAGTGTGCGGCGCCGCGTTCCGTCCTGCGCCGCGCAGCCACGCCCGGCGGCGGGCGGGCTGTCGGGATCAGCGCCGCGCGCCCAGCCGCTCCGCGATCCAGATGCCGCCCAGCACCATGGCCAGCGCCACCGCGTGGTAGACCCCTACACGCTCCGACAGCACGCACACGGCGAGCGCGGGGCCGAAGACGGGGTTGAGGTTGAGGAACACGCTGGCACGCGGCGCGCCGATCATCTCCACCGCGCGGATGAACATGATCTGCGACACGAACGACGGCAGCAGCCCCACATACACCAGGATCAGCCAGCCCTGCGCCGTGGGCCAGAAGAAGCGCCCGCTCGCCACCTCTGCCGCCAGCAGCGGCAGCGAGGCCAGGGCCGCCACGCCCGCCACGGCCGAGAAGAACACCAGCGGCGGCACCTGCGGCCGCGCACGCAGGCCCAGCGTGTATCCCGCATACAGCAGCGACGCCAGCAGGATTCCCGCATCGCCCAGGTTCAGGTCCAGCGCAGCCAGCACGGCCCAGCTGCCGCGCGATGCGACGAGGGCCACCCCGGCCAGCGTGATGACCACGCCCACCCACTGAAGCGCGCTGACGCGCAGGCCCAGGTACAGCGCGCCGGCCAGCAGCACCAGCACCGGGATCATTCCCTGGATCAGGGCCAGGTTGACCGCCGTGGTGTGGTGCGCGGCGGCGTAGAACAGGGCATTGAAGGCCGTGAAGCCGCTGGTCCCCATCAGCGCCAGGTATCTCCAGCGATCACGCAGCGCGGGCAGGTGCTGCACCACCTGCTGGCGCGCGACGAACCACAGTGCGATGCAGGCGATGGCCCAGCGCGCGGTGGTCAGCATCATGGGGGACACATGGCCCACGGCCAGCCGCGCGGCGACGGCATTGCTGCCCCAGATCAGGGTGGTGAGCACGAGAAGCAGCGCTGGCCGCTGGTACAGGCCGCGCCAGAAGGAGCCGGGCGCGGCCGGGGAAGATGCAGACATCGCACGAGCGTAGCAAATCTGCGACAGCCCATGCGCCGCCGGCAACGGCGGCCGCCCTACCCCTCGAACTGCGGGTGCAGCTGCCGTATGCGGTTCATCGCCATGCCGGCGGCCGCCGTGCGGGTCTCCACCCCGAGCTTGGCGAACACGCGCTCCAGGTGCTTTTTCACCGTGGCGGGGCTTGCGCCCAGGATGTCGCCGATGTCGCGGTTGATCTTGCCCTTGACCACCCAGTACAGCACCTCGGCCTCGCGCGCGGTGAGCTTGAAGGACAGGCTCATGGACTCGATGATCTTCGCGTCGGACACCTCGCGCATCACGACGAGCCAGTCACCGCCGCCGTCGCTGTCGCCCACCTGCTGGTGCAGGCGGAAGGTGAGGCGGCGCGCGCCCTGCTCCACCGCCAGCCGGGGCGGCTCGCCGCCCGGGTGGGCCGGTGGTGCCGGGGCGCCGTCCACGCCCACGTGCCGGTGCAGCCAGGCGCGCACGGGCTCGGGCGCCCAGTGGCTGTAGGCGGCGGGGCCCTCACTGCCGGTGGCGCCGAAGTAGGCATGCAGCAGCTCGCGCGCGAGCGGGGTTTGCCACACGATGCGCCCGTCCGCCACGCGCACGGTGATGCTGGCGTATCCAAAGGCGTCCAGCGCATTGCGTGCCTCGCGCGCCTGCAGCGCATCCTGGCGGGCCTTGCGGGCTGCGCCCAGGTGCACCTGCATGCGGGCCATCACCTCGCGCGGCTTGATGGGCTTGGTCACGTAGTCCACCCCCCCGGCCTCCAGCGCGGCCACCAGATGCTCGGTTTCGGTGAGGCCGGTCATGAAGATGATGGGAATGTGCGCGGTGGCGGGCGCGGCCTTGAGGCGGCGCGCCACCTCGAAGCCGTCCATGCCCGGCATCATCGCGTCCAGCAGCACGATGTCGGGCAGCGCCTGACTGGCGCGCTGCAGGGCGGCTTCGCCGTGGATGGCCACCAGCACGGTGTAGCCCGATTCATCCAGCGCGTCGTGCAGCACCGCAAGGTTGTCGGGCACGTCGTCCACGATGAGCACCACATCGCTGCTGCGGTCCAGCAGCGAAGGGGCGGATTGGGCAGCCTCTGGGGTGGGGGTCATGGTGTGGCGGGCCCCAGGATCTGTGCCAGGGCGTCGAACTGGAACTGCTGTGCCAGCGGGCGCACATGGCGCACAAAGGCCGCGTGCTCGGGGTGCCGGCGTTCGATGTCGGCCAGCGCATTGAGAATGCCCCGGTAGTAGCCCAGCGCCACCGATTGTGCAAGCTCTGCCACCACGGGCCCAGGGGGGCACGAGATGCCGGGGGCGACGGTGACCGAAGTCGGGGCGCTGGGCGCTGCGGGGTTGCACGCTTCTTCGCCGTCGCCTTCACCCTCATGGCTGCCGGGCAGGCCCTCGGGCTCGTGCTCGCGCGGCTCCTCCCGCCACACCAGCTCCAGCCGTTGCTCCAGCCAGTCCAGCAGCTCGGTGTGGCGCACGGGCTTGACGATGAAGTCCTGCGGCGCGATGCCCGCGTCGTTCTCCAGGGTCTTGTCGAACGCATTGGCCGACACCACGGCGATGCAGACGCCGGGTGCGCTGCCCTGCGCGGCCCAGCCCTGCGCGCGGATGCGGCGAATGGTTTCCCAGCCGTCGATGCCGGGCATGGCCAGGTCCATGAAGATGGCGTGGGGACGGTAGCCTGCGGCCAGCAGGTCGAGCGCGTCGTGGCCGCTGGCGGCCTGGCGCAGCTCGAAGCCCAGTGGCTCCAGCAACTGGCGCAGCAGCTCGCGGTCGGGCTCTTCGTTGTCCACGACCAGAATGCGCCGCCGCTCGCCCGCGTAGCCGCTGCGCGCCTTGGCCGGGCGCGGCGCCGTCGGGGTGGGCGCGCTGCTGCCCAGCGCGTCGGCATGCACCTCGGGCAGAAACAGCTTGACGTGGAAGGTGGCGCCCTGGCCCGGCGTGCTGGTGACGGTGAGCTCGCCGCCCATCAGCGCGGTGAGCATCTTCGCAATGGTGAGCCCCAGGCCCGCACCGGGCGCTGCCGGGCTGCCACCCGCTGCGCTGGCAGCGCCGTGTGCGCCCCCGCGCGCAAAGGGCTCGAAGATGCGTTCGATCTCGGCGGGCGCGAGGCCGGGGCCTGTGTCCTGCACGTCGATGCGCGCCATCTCGCGCGCATAGCGCACGCGCAGGCTGACGGTGCCTTGCGCGGTGAACTTGATCGCGTTGCCCAGCAGGTTGATGAGGATCTGCCGCAGGCGCTTGTCGTCGGCACGCACCACTTCGGGAATCACGCCCTGCACGTCGAACTGAAACGCCAGCCCCTTGGCCGCGGCCTGCAACTCGAACAGCGCCGCCATCTCGTGCAGGCCGTCGGCAAAGCGCATGGGCGCCACGTCGAGCGTGAGCTTGCCGGATTCGATGCGCGCGATGTCGAGCGTGCCTTCGATCAGCGAGAGCAGGTGCTCGCCCCCGCGCCGGATCACGTGCACGGCCTGCTTGCGGTGCGGCGGCACACCGGCGTCCTCGCCCATCAGCTGCGCATAGCCCAGGATGGAGTTGAGCGGCGTGCGGATCTCGTGGCTGATGGCGCTGATGTAGCGGCTCTTGGCCTGGTTGGCCTGGTCGGCCAGGGTGCGCGCGTCTTCCGCCTGCTGGCGGGCTTGCTCGGCCACGCGGCGCGCGGTCTGCAGGGCTTCGTCGGTCTGGCGGTGCAGGTCGATCTCGCGCACCAGCAGGCCCGTCTGCCGGTTGGATTCTTCCTGCGCCACCTGGCGGCTCTTGTGCGCCAGCACCAGCCACCACGCCACGATGCCCGAGATGACGAGCAGCGCGAGATACGCCTTGAGCAGCCCCGAGCGCAGGGCGACCTCGGGGGCGGCCAGGACCTCGGTGTTCGTCAGGGCCTGGTCGAGGGTGTTCAGCTCCTGGTGGTAAAGCAGCCCCATCACGGACGCGAGCAGCGGCGCAATCACCAGCATCAGCAGCAGGAAGTGGCCCAGCCCCGTGTCCAGATAGCGCCAGATGGCACGCGGCAGCACCCAGCGCAGCGCGGCCGACCACTGGACGGCCATGCTGGCGTGCGGCTTGCACAGGTCGCCGCAGCGCGCGTCCAGCGTGCAGCACAGCGAGCAGATGGCGCCCCGGTACGCAGGGCATTGCGCCATGTCGGGCGCCTCGTATTCGCGCTCGCAGACCACGCAGCGCTGCACCACTAGGCGCTGAGTGCTGCCAGCGTCGCCCGCCCGCGCGCCGGGCACGGGGCCGGCCATGGGCACGGCCACCGGCTCGCTACTGTGCCGTGCGATGTAGTACTTGCCCCGCGTGGCCCAGGCAATGAGCGGCGCCGTGACGAACGCCACGGCCATGGCGATCACGGCCGAGAACGCCTGCGGCAGCGGCCCGAACAGGCCCAGGTGCGCGCTGATGGACACCACCGAGGCCAGCGCCATCGCACCCACACCCACGGGGTTGATATCGTAGAGGTGCGCGCGCTTGAACTCGATGCCCTTGGGCGACAGGCCCAGCGGCTTGTTGACCACCAAGTCGGCCACCACGGCCATGATCCAGGCGATGGCGATGTTGGAATAAAGCCCCAGCACCTCGCCCATGGCGCGGAACACGTTCATCTCCATCAGCATGAAGGCGATGAGCGTGTTGAACACCACCCACACCACACGCCCCGGGTGGCTGTGCGTGAGGCGCGAGAAGAAGTTGCTCCACGCCAGCGACCCCGCATAGGCGTTGGTCACATTGATCTTCATCTGCGACACCACCACGAACAGCGCCGTGGCCGCCACCGCCCAGCCGTAGTGCGGGAAGACGTATTCATACGCCACCAGGTACATCTGGTTCGGGTCCACCGCACGGTCGGTGGGCACCATGTGCTTGAGCGCCAGCCACGCCAGCAGCGCGCCGCCCAGCATCTTGAGCACGCCCAGCACCACCCAGCCCGGCCCGCCCACCAGCACGCCCAGCCACCAGCGCCCGCGCTGCCCGGCCGTGGGTGCGGGCATGAAGCGCAGGTAGTCGGCCTGCTCACCCATCTGGGTGATGAGCGCAATGCCCACGGTGAGCGCCGCACCAAACAGGGGCAGCTGGAACGACGCACCGCGCATGGATTCACCACCGTAGTGCACCACCCCCGAAAACGCACCAGGATCGTGCATCAACACATAGACAAACGGCACCACCAGCATCACCAGCCACAAAGGCTGCGTCCACACCTGCAGGCGGCTGATGGCCGACACGCCGTGGGTGACGAGCGGAATCACCACAATGGCGCAGATGAGATAGCCCCAGGTGGGCGGGATGTCGAGCGCGAGCTCCAGCGCATAGGCCATCACGGCGGCTTCGAGCGCAAAGAAGATGAAGGTGAAGCTCGCGTAGATCAGCGAGGTGAGCGTGGAGCCGATGTAGCCAAAGCCCGCGCCGCGCGTGAGCAGGTCCATGTCCACCCCGTAGCGCGCGGCATACACGCTGATGGGCAGCCCCGCCAGAAAGATGATGAGCCCCGTGGCCACGATGGCCCAGAAGGCGTTGATGAAGCCGTACTGCACCAGCAAGGTGGCGCCCACGGCTTCGAGGATCAGAAACGACGCCGCGCCGAACGCGGTGTTGGCCACGCGCCATTCGGACCACTTGCGAAAGCGCTGGGGCGTGTAGCGCAGCGCGTAGTCCTCCATGGTCTCGGTGGCCACCCAGCTGTTGTAGTCGCGCCGCACCTTCACGACCTGCTGCGGGGCCTGCATGTCGGCATCCGGCCCCGTCGGGGGCGCCGAGGCCGAACGGGGCGGGGCAAGAGATGCGTTGGAAGAAGGCATGGGCACGGGCTGCAACAGCCCTTGCAGGTGCAGTTTCCATGCCACGGCCTACCCGCGCGACCGGAGCCCCTTCGCCGTCTGGCGTATGGCGGGCACGAGGCTTGCTGCCTATGATGGTCTCATCCCCGGCCCTGGTAGCCAAAGCTGCCCAGCGACCGGCAACGGACGGCTTGAACGCCCGACACCCGTTCGGGCTGAGCCTGTCGAAGCCCGGCGCCGCGCTTCGACAGGCTCAGCGTGAACGGTTCGAGGGTAATGAATGCCGGCCCCAGCAACGTAGAGTGAAACGACATGGAATTGACGCCGCGCGAGAAAGACAAGCTCCTGATCTTCACCGCCGCCCTGCTGGCCGAGCGCCGCAGGGCGCGGGGCCTGAAGCTCAACTACCCCGAAGCGGTGGCCATGATCAGCGCCGCCGTGATGGAAGGCGCGCGCGACGGCAAGACCGTGGCCCAGCTCATGAGCGAGGGCCGCACCGTGCTGACCCGCGCCGATGTGATGGAGGGCATCCCCGAGATGATTCCCGACATCCAGGTGGAAGCCACCTTTCCCGACGGCACCAAGCTCGTCACGGTCCATCAGCCGATCGTTTGAATTCCCGTTCTCTCCAATTCTGCGGAGCCTCCATGCACATCGCCTTCTCACGCCGCCATGCAGCGGCCCTTCTCTTTCTGGCGGCCAGCGCGATCAGCGCAGGCGCGAGCGCCCACACCGGTGCGCAAATCCACACCCACAACAGCTTTCTGAGCGGCTTTGCACACCCGTTTTTCGGGCTGGACCATCTGGCCGCCATGGTGGCCGTGGGCCTGTGGAGCGCCCTGGCCGCGCGCAGCGCCGGGCGCGATCTGCTGTGGGGCCCCGTGGGCTTTGCGGCCATGCTGCTGGCGGGCGCCGTGCTGGGCCTGCAGGGTGTGGCCCTGCCCGCGGTGGAGCCGATGATTGCCGCGTCGCTGCTCGTCACCGGGCTGCTCGTGGTGTCGCGCCTGCGCGTGCCTGGCGTGGCGGCGGCACTGGGCGTGGGCGCGTTTGCCGTGTTCCACGGCGTGGCCCACGGCTACGAACTCGCAGGCGATGCAAGCGCCTGGCAAACGCTGGCGGGCATGCTGGCGGCCACCGCGCTGCTGCACGGCGCCGGCCTGGCCGCAGGCTGGGCCCTGCGCCACCGCCATGTGTGGCTGGCGCGCGCCGCCGGTGCGGGCGTGGCGGCCTTCGGCAGCGCCCTGTTGCTGCAACAGATGGCGTGATGGCCCAAGTACACACCACGCTCAGCAAGCTCACAAGCCCCTCTTCCCTCGCGGGAGAGGGGTTGGGGAGAGGGGCACATCCGGCTCAAACAGCGGAGCGCCCACATCGCACACCCCCTCTCCCCGGCCCTCTCCCGCAAGGGGAGAGGGAGTGAATGCAAGGATGGAGAACTGAACATGATCCCAGGCGAACTCTTCACCGACCCCGGCGAGCACGCGCTCAACACCGGCCGCCGCACGCTCACCATCGTCGTGCGCAACACGGGCGACCGACCCATCCAGGTCGGCTCGCACTACCACTTTGCCGAGACCAACAACGCCCTGGGCTTTGACCGCACGGCCGCACGCGGCATGCGGCTGAACATTGCGTCGGGCACGGCCGTACGCTTCGAGCCCGGGCAGGAGCGCACTGTGGAGTTGGTCGATTACGCAGGCGAGCGCCGGGTGTTCGGCTTTCAGGGCCTCACGCAGGGCGCGTTGTAGGCCAAGCATGCTCGCGCTGGCGCCTGCCCCCCATCCGTTCGGGCGGAGCCTGTCGAAGCCCGGGCGCAGCGCCCGCAGCCGCCTGCAGGGTCACGGCCTGCCGAAATTTCAAACAAAAATAGCCTCCAGCGCTTACTGCATAAGCGCCAGCAGCTATCAAAACAATAGTACACAGTTCTAGCGGAGCACCCACCATGGCAACCATTGGACGACGCGCCTACGCCGAGATGTTCGGCCCCACCGTGGGCGACCGGCTGCGCCTGGCCGATACCGAACTGATCCTCGAAGTCGAAGCCGACCACACGCTGCGCGCCGGCAGCTATGGCGAAGAGGTGAAGTTTGGCGGCGGCAAGACCATCCGCGACGGCATGGCGCAGAGCCAGCGCAGCAACGCACAAGGCGCAGTCGACACGGTGCTGACCAACGCCCTGGTGGTGGACCACACGGGTATCTTCAAGGCCGACATCGGCCTGCGCGCAGGCCGCATTGCGGCCATCGGCAAGGCGGGCAACCCGGACACGCAACCGGGCGTGGACATCGTCATCGGCCCCGGCACCGAGGTGATCAGCTGCGAGGGCAACATCGTCACCGCCGGCGGCATCGACAGCCACATCCACTTCATCTGCCCACAGCAGATCGAGGAAGCCCTGGCCAGCGGCATCACCACCATGCTGGGCGGCGGCACCGGCCCCGCCACGGGCACGCTGGCCACCACCTGCACGTCCGGCCCCTTCAACATGGAGCGCATGCTGCAGGCGGCCGACGCCTTCCCGATGAACCTGGGCTTTCTCGGCAAGGGCAACGCCAGCCTGCCCGATGCGCTGCATGAGCAGATCAACGCGGGCGCCATCGGCCTGAAGCTGCACGAAGACTGGGGCACCACGCCCTCGGCCATCAGCAACTGCCTGGACGTGGCCGAAGCCACCGACACTCAGGTGGCCATCCACTCCGACACGCTCAACGAATCGGGCTTTGTGGAAGACACCATCGCCGCCGTGGGCGGGCGCGGCATCTGCGCCTTCCACACCGAGGGCGCGGGTGGCGGCCACGCGCCCGACATCCTGCGCGTGGTAGGCGAGGACAATTTTTTGCCCAGCTCCACCAACCCCACCATGCCCTACACGCAGAACACGCTGGACGAGCATGTGGACATGCTCATGGTCTGCCACCACCTCGATGCCAGCATTGCCGAGGACCTGGCCTTTGCCGAAAGCCGCATCCGCAAAGAAACCATCGCGGCCGAAGACATCCTGCACGACCTGGGCGCCATCAGCATGATGTCGAGCGACAGCCAAGCCATGGGCCGCGTGGGTGAGGTCATCCTGCGCACCTGGCAGACGGCGCACAAGATGAAGGTGCAGCGCGGCAGCCTGCAGGGCGACAGCGCCCGTAACGACAACACGCGCATCCAGCGCTACGTGGCCAAGTACACCATCAACCCCGCCATCGCCCACGGCATCAGCCACGAGGTGGGCTCGCTCGAAGTCGGCAAGTGGGCCGACATCGTGATCTGGAAGCCTGCGTTCTTCGGCGTGAAGCCCGCGCTCATCCTGAAGGGCGGCCTGATCGCCATGGCCGCCATGGGCGACCCGAACGCGTCCATCCCCACGCCCCAGCCCGTGCACTACCGGCCCATGTTCGGCGCATTCGGCGGCGCCATTGCCAGAACCTCGCTCACCTTCGTGTCGCAGGCCGGGCTGAACGCTGGCATTGGCGAGCGCTTTGGGCTGCAGAAGACCCTGAGCGCCGTGCACAACATCCGCAGCGTGCGCAAGCAGCACATGGTGCACAACAGCTACACCCCCAAGATGGAAGTGGATGCGCAGACCTATACCGTGCGCGCGGACGGTCAGCTGCTCACCTGCGAGCCCGCCACCGTGCTGCCCATGGCGCAGCGCTACTTCCTGTTCTGACACACCGCCCCAACGCCCCGATGCTCGACAGCCTTTCCATTCGCCTCGACGACCTGAGCGACCCGCGCATTGCCACGTTCATGGAGGAGCACCTGCAGGACATGCGCGCCACGTCGCCACCCGAGAGCGTGCACGCGCTGGACATGGACCAGCTGAGCCGCCCCGAGATCCGCTTCTGGACCGCCTGGACGGCCGACGCCGCCGCACCCGCACCGGGGCAACTGGTGGGCACCGGAGCGCTCAAGCACCTGAGCGCGGACCACGCCGAACTCAAGTCCATGCGGTCCGCCGAATCGGTGCGCGGCCTGGGCGTGGGCCGCGCGATCCTGGAACACATCCTGGGCCAGGCGGTGGACCTGGGCTACCAGCGCATCAGCCTGGAGACCGGCAGCCAGCCGTTCTTCGAGCCCGCCTACCAGCTCTACCGCCGCTATGGCTTTGCCGACTGCGCGCCGTTTGGCGGCTATGTGCTCGACCCGCACAGCCGCTACATGAGTCGCCTGCTCTGAGTGCCGCGCAGAGGCCGACAATACGGCCTTCGCCCTCGCCGCCCCTCTCGCAGCGCGTCTCACAGACATACCACCACCATGATCCAGGTTTCCAAAATCCTTTCGCAAGGCCAGGGCCTCGCCCCTGTGCTGCTCAAGCGCGCCCACACCGTCGAGCTGGACTGGGACGTGCGCCAGAAAAGCCGCTTTGCCGCCACCGACTCCGCCGGGCGCGCGCTGGGTATCTTCCTGCCCCGGGGCACGCTGGTGCGCGGCGGCGACGTGCTGGTGGCCGAAGACGGCAGCCTGGTGCGCGTGCTGGCCGCGCCGCAACCGGTGCTGGTCATCACGCACTGCAAAAACCACGGCACGCCGTTCGACCTGACCCGCGCCGCCTACCACCTGGGCAACCGCCATGTGCCCATCGAGCTGCAGCCCGACCACCTCAAGATCGAGCCCGACCACGTGCTGGCGGACATGCTGCGCGCCATGCACCTGATCGTGAGCGAGCAGGAGCTGCCCTTTGAGCCCGAAGGCGGAGCCTATGCGGCTGGGCACGGCGGGGGGCACCATCATGGACATGGCCACGGACACGACGATGGACATGGTCACCACCACGAACACAGCCATTCGCACGCCCCAGCGGATGCCGCTGCAACGCCCGCCCGGGGCCGCACCGTGGCCATCCCCATCGTCGCGCAAGGCCACGTACACGGCCCGCACTGCAACCACGACCACTGAGGCCCTGTGTCCCTGTGTGCCTCTCGCCACGCCTACCCCATCCGTTCAGGCTGAGCCTGTCGAAGCCAGGGCACCCACTCCGCCCGTTCGGGCTGAGCCTGTCGAAGCCAGGGCACGCGGCATGAAAAAAAGGCTTTCCACAAGCTCAATCCGTACGGACTGACGGAAACATCCCATCGTGCGCAACGACCGCCCCGCCCCTCTGCCCGCCGCCAGCTTCCTGCAGCTGATGTGGCTGGCCTCCCCCGCGCTGCCCGTGGGCGGGTTTTCGTATTCCGAAGGGCTGGAAAGCGCCATTGAAAACGCAGGCCTCACCAGCGAAGCCGCCGTGGGCGACTGGCTGCTGGACCAGCTTCACATCACGCAGGCGCGCGGCGACATGGCGCTGATCGCCAAGGCCGTGGGCGCCTGGCGCCGCGCCGACTGGGCGCATGTGCGCGAACTCAACGACTGGGTGCAACACACCCGTGAAACCAGCGAGCTGCGCCTGCAGACCGAGCAGATGGGCCGATCGATGGCCGATTGGCTGCGCAACCAGTACCAGGGCGACGAAGCCCTGATGCCCGCCGTGCGCCACCTGGCCGCCCTGCCGCCCACCTATCCCGTAGCGTTTGCGCTGGCCGCCTCCACCACGGTGGCCCCCGTGCGCGAGGTGCTGATGGCCTATGCCTTCGGCTGGGCCGAGAACATGGTGCAGGCCGCGCTCAAATCCATGCAGCTGGGCCAGAGCGCGGGCCAGCGCATCCTGGCACGGCTGGCCGATGCCATCCCGGCCGCCGCCGACCACGCAGCGGGCCTCAGGGACAGCGAGCGCCAGGCCTTTTCGCCCATGCTGGCCATCCTGAGCGCCCAACACGAAATGCAATATTCAAGGCTTTTTCGCTCCTAGCGCTTATCCATCAAGCGCCAGCAGCTATTTATTTGATAGTAGAAATCTCCATGACCAACGCCCTGCACCACATCCCGAACCGCACCAAGAACCTGCCCCCGCTGCGCGTGGGCATCGGCGGCCCTGTCGGCTCCGGCAAGACCACCCTGCTGGAGATGCTGTGCAAGGCCATGCGCGATGACTATGACCTGGTGGCCATCACCAACGACATCTACACCAAGGAAGACCAGCGCCTGCTGACGGTGAGCGGCGCGCTGCCCGCCGAGCGCATCCTGGGCGTGGAAACCGGCGGCTGCCCCCACACTGCCATCCGCGAAGACTGCTCCATCAACCTCGAAGCCATCGACCGCATGCTGGGCGGTTTCCCCAACGCCGATATCGTGTTCGTGGAAAGCGGCGGCGACAACCTGGCCGCCACCTTCAGCCCCGAGCTGAGCGACCTCACCATCTACGTCATCGACGTCGCCGCCGGTGAAAAAATCCCGCGCAAGGGCGGCCCCGGCATCACCAAGAGCGACCTGTTCATCATCAACAAGACCGACCTGGCACCGCATGTGGGCGCGAACCTGGAAGTGATGCACGCCGACACCACCCGCATGCGCACCAACGCACAAGGCCAGCTCAAGCCGTTTGTGATGACCAACCTGAAAACTCTGGCCGGCGTGGCGGACGTGGTGAAATTCATCGAGACCCGCGGCATGCTCAAGCCCTCCACCCCCTCCGTCAGCTAGAATGCGCGGCTTCCGTGCCCGGAGACGTGGGTGAGCGGTTTAAACCAGCAGTCTTGAAAACTGCCGACGGGCAACCGTCCGTGAGTTCGAATCTCACCGTCTCCGCCACGCACGCCTCACAGCACCTGCAACGGGTGCTTTTTTTTTGGCCTGCAGCGCACGCGGGCACCGGGTCAGGGCGGGCCGCTCGGATCGGGATAGGGGACAGTCATTGTAGACTGCGCCCCTCCCACACCACCCGGCATGCGGATCCGCACCGGGCGGTTCGAGAGTTTGAGGTCATGAGAGTCTGGGC
>NZ_JBMIRS010000037.1:0-14448 GCF_049198005.1 Paracidovorax sp. MALMAid1276
GCCCATGGGCCCACACGGGCGGAACGAAAACAACCCGTTCGGGCTGAGCTTGTCGAAGCCCTGCGCCGCGCTTCGACAAGCTCAGCGTGAACGGATTGGAGGTGGGCCGGAGCGATCCAGCACAACGCCCTCGCCCCTGAACCCGGGGAACGGAATCACGGCAACCCGTTCGGGCTGAGCCTGTCGAAGCCCTGCGCGGCGCTGGTGCAGGCGCAGCGTGTACGCCCCGGTCAACGGATCAGTACAGATACCGGCTGGACTCAGTACCGCTGCATGTTGCAGCTGTGCGGCTGCTGCGCCTTGGCCGCCGGAATTTGCCGCACCACCCGGAAGCCATAGCCCGAGCCTTCCACGTCGAATTTCACGCCGGGCGCGCCCTTCCTGTCCATCACGCCCACCACCAGTTGCTGTTGGAACTGGTGGTCGGCCGCGCGCATGCTGCCGCCCTGGCCCGACAGCTGCACCTGCGCGTTTTCCAGCTGGCGCGCGACGGCCACGGCATCGGTACTGCCCGCGCGCTCAATGGACTGGGCCAGCGCCTCCACCATGAGCTGCATGCGCATGTGCACGTAGTCGTCCTGCGGCTTGGGAAAGCGGGTGCGGAACGATTGGTAGAACGCTTCGCTCTGCGCACCCGGTACGTTGGGCAGCCAGTCGGCCACGGCCACGACCTTGCCGATGCCGGCGTCGCCCATCGCCGCCGGTGCGCCCAGCGCATTGCCATAGAAGGTGTAGAAGCTGCCTTCGTAGCCCACCTCGCGCGCGGCCTTGACGAGCAGCGTGAGGTCGTTGCCCCAGTTGCCCGTGACCACGGCCTGCGCGCCGCTGGCCTTGATCTTGACGGCGTAGGGCGCGAAGTCCTTCACGCGGCCCACGGGGTGCAGTTCGTCGCCCACCACCGCCACGTCGGGGCGCTGCGCGGCCAGCTGCCTCTTCGCCTCGCGCAGCACGGCCTGGCCGAAGCTGTAGTCCTGGCCGATGAGGTACACGCTCTTGAGGGCCAGGTCCTCGCGCATCACCTCCATGAGCGCGGCCATGCGCATGTCGGCATGCGCGTCGAAACGGAAGTGCCAGAAGCTGCACTTCTCGTTGGTGAGAATGGGGTCCACCGCCGAGTAGTTCAAAAACAGCACGCGGCGGGCGGGATCGCGTTCGTTGTGCTTTTGGATGGCGTCGATCAGCACCGCCGCCGTGGCCGACGAATTGCCCTGCAGGATGACCTGCGCACCGTCATCGATCGCAGACCGCAAGGCCGACAGCGCCTCTTCGTTCTGGCCCTTGCTGTCGTAGCGCTCCAGCGACAGCGGCCGCGCACCGCCTGCTGCCGCCGGCAACTGCACGCCGCCCCGCGCATTCACGCGCTCCATCGCCCAGTAGATATTGCGGTACACGGCCTCGCCGGTGTTGGAGAAAGCGCCCGAAAGGCTTTCGATCAGCGCCAATTTCACGGGGCGCGCCTGGGGCACCGGCGCCGTTGCCGGGCGCGCCTGGGCCCAGGCCGTGGCCGGCGCCACCACCGTGGCGGCGACCACCGCCGCCATGGCCGCCAAGGCCGCTGTGGCCACACCCGCGGCAGACAAAGCGGAAAAACGTAAAGCCGCCGCGCCGCTTTTCAAGCCCATCGCTCGCAATTTATTCATGCCTCTTTTTCCCTTGAAATGCGGCGTGGCCGTACACACATCCTTGCCATGCGGCGACCACGTCGAGAGCCGCGCAGTGTATAGGAGCTACCCCATGATTTTCGCCCCCGTGATTCGCCGCGCCGCCTACGCCCCAGCCGCTCGCTCGGCCGACCTCGCCCTGCAGCGCTTTCTGCTGGGCACCCTGGCAGAGCCCACCGCCCGCTCGGCCGGCTGCACCGTCACCCAGGATGAAAAGTCCACCACCCTGCAGCTGGACGTGCCCGGCCTGGCGCGCGACCAGCTGTCGATCAGCATCGAAGGCAATGTGGTGCGCCTGCAGAGCGTGGAAGGCGCGCCCCGCCAGGTGCAGCGCGCCTGGGAACTGGCCGCCGACATCGATGCTGCCGCCAGCAGCGCGAAGCTGGAAAACGGCGTGCTCACGCTCACCCTCGTGCCTGTGGAGCCCGTCAGCAAGGCCGTCTCGCTGAACATCCAGTAAGGCTTTCAGCGGCGCGCTGGAGTGCGGCGGCGCTGCCGCCTCCGCCGCCATGCTGCAGCGCTGCCGTGCGCGCTCCCGCCAAATCCGGCGTGACTTGGCGTGAGTCAGCCCGCCCTGTCGCCCTTGCGGTCGGAATGTGCGAATGCGAGATCGGGCAGCGACAGCGTGGCTTCGGCCACGTCGAGCAGGCGGCGATTCTGGTCCATCGAGGTCTTCTGCAGCACACGGAACGCAACCTCCTCGTTCATGCCCAGACGGGCCATGAGCACACCCTTGGCGCGTTCGATCACCTTGCGCTCGTTGAGGGTGCGCCGTGCGGTTTCCAGCTCGGCCTCCATGCTGGCCATGCGCGCCGACTGGTCGCGCAGCAGCTCCAGCAGCGATGACGCGCCTTCGGCCCTCTGAGCCTCTGCGGCGGCTGGCGCCACCGCTGTCGGCGCAACGGCGATGTCGAAGAACCGGTCCACCGCGTGGGTGCGCTGCGGGGGGTTCTCCCGCAGGCCACGCAGCAGCCCCTTGGAGTCCTGCAGGTCCTGCTGCGCCTGCACGATGTGCGCGGCGCAGTCGTCGCGCAGGCGCTGCACCAGATCCACCTGCAACTGCCACAGTGCGGTGATGCGCTCGGTGCACACCTCGAACCAGGTGTCGCTCTGGTTGCTGTCCAGCGCGGCGCCGGGCCGGGCCACGCCCAGAGTGCGCCGCAGGCGTTCGAGCTGGGCCGTGCCCGGGGCCAATTGCAGCTGCTCCCAGCGGGCGCGCAGGGCCGGGTCAGCGAATTCCGCAAACGCACCCAGGCTGCGCTCCTGCGCGTCGATCAGGTGCAGCACGCGCTGCTGGTGCGCCTCGCTGCCCTGGCCCGAGGCAAACAGCAGCGCGCCCATGGCCCGCTCCTGGCCCGCCTCTTCCTGCGCCTGCACCAGGTGCACCAGGGCCACGAGCTGGCGCGACACGCTGGGCAGGCCGGCGGCATCGGCCACATGGAAGACCAGCTCGATCAGCCCCGCGATCAGGTGGCTGAACGCCGCGATGGAGTCGTGGGCCGTCATGGCCTGCTTGTCGATCTGGCTGCGCAGCGCTGGCAGTGAATCCAGCCCCAGCAGCGCCCAGGCCATCAGCGACAGGGCCTTGGCCGTGGCGCCCTGCGCGGGCTCGACGTGTTCGGTGAACTCATCGCGCAGGCGCGCCTCCAGCGCCACCACCTCGCCCACAGTGCGTGCACGCACGTCGGCGAAACGCTGCCCCTTGGACGCGAGATAGACGCCCGAGGCGCCGCGCTCGCGCTGCAGGCCTTCGATCAGCTGGCCCACCACATCCACCAGCGCTGCACGGCTGGCAAGGTGGCGCACGGCGTCAATCTCCAGCTGCCGCGCGCGCAGCACGAGGCTGGAAACGGACAAGGCTGCGGCGGCCGGCTCAGGCATCAGGGACTCCACGGTTCAAACAGGGAACCTATGCTAACCCCGCCGGGCCGCGTGCCATCGCATGCCGTCAGGCCAGGACCACGCGAATGCGCCCGCCCTCGGCGCGCACGCCGTGTGCCTGCACCGAATGCTCGGGCGCTTCGAGGCACTCACCGGTGCGCAGGTCGAAATGGTTCTTGTACAGCGGCGATGCCACCACAACGCGTTCGCCCAGGTTGCCGATGAGCCCGCGCGAGAGCACGCTGGCACCGGACTTGGGGTCCACGTTGTCGATGGCGAAGAACTCGTCGCCGCGGGTGCGGAACACCGCCACGTGGCGGTCGGCCACCAGCGCGCAGACGCCGGTGTTGGGCAGGATGTCATCAACGGCGCAGATGTCGGTCCAGGCGAGGGCGTCGGTGCTGCTGTTCATGGGGAGTGCGCTCATGGTGTTCTCTTCCTTCTTCTTCAAGCAGCCTGGTGGATCGGAATCACTTTGGCCGATGCCTGGCCGCGCTCTTCGGCGCGCGCCGGGCGGATCTGGCCACGCTCCTCGACAAAGAGCACGTTCTCATCGGCCTTGTCGCTGTTCACGAACGAGCGGAAGCGCTTGCGCGTCTCGGGGTCGGTCACGGCGGTCTTCCACTCGCACTGGTAGGTGGCCACCACGTGCTGCATTTGCGCTTCGAGCTCGGCGCACAGGCCCAGGCTGTCCTTTTGCAGCACATCCTTGAGGTAGTCGAGGCCGCCTTCGAGGTTCTCGCGCCAGGTGCTGGTGCGCTGCAGCCGGTCGGCCGTGCGCACGTAGAACATCAGCACCCGGTCGATCATACGCACCAGGTCTTCCTTGGACAGGTCGGACGCGAACAGCTCGGCGTGGCGCGGCTTCATGCCGCCGTTGCCGCAGATGTACAGGTTCCAGCCCTTCTCGGTGGCGATGACGCCGATGTCCTTGCCCTGGGCCTCGGCGCATTCGCGCGTGCAGCCCGAAACGCCGAACTTGATCTTGTGCGGGGCACGCAGGCCCTTGTAGCGGTTCTCCAGCTCCACGGCCAGGCCCACGCTGTCGCCCACGCCGTAGCGGCACCAGGTCGATCCCACGCAGCTCTTGACCGTGCGCAGTGACTTGCCGTAGGCGTGGCCCGACTCGAAGCCTGCGCTGATCAGCTCTTCCCAGATCAGCGGCAACTGCTCCAGGCGCGCACCGAACATGTCCACACGCGCACCGCCCGTGACCTTGGTGTACAGGCCGTACTTCTTGGCCACCTGGCCCACCGCGATCAGGCCGTCGGGCGTGACCTCGCCGCCGGGCATGCGCGGCACCACCGAGTAGGTGCCGTCTTTCTGGATGTTGCCTAGGTAGTAGTCGTTGCTGTCCTGCAGGCCCGCCAGCTCCTTCTTGAGCACGAACTCGTTCCAGCACGAGGCGAACACGCTGGCCGCCACGGGCTTGCAGATGTCGCAGCCCATGCCCTTGCCGTGTTTGGCCAGCAGGTCCTCGAAGCTCTTGATCTGGCCCACGCGCACCAGGTGGTAGATCTCCTGGCGCGAGTACGCGAAGTGCTCGCAGATGTGGTTGTTCACCGCCATGCCGCGGCGCGCCATCTCGGCCTTCATGACCTGGGTGACCAGGGGCACGCAGCCGCCGCAGGTGGCGCCGGCCTTGGTGCAGGCCTTCATCTCGGCGATGGTGCAGGCGCCATTGCCCACGGCCTCGCAGATGCCGGCCTTGGTGACGTTGTTGCACGAGCAGATCTGCGCAGTGTCGGGCAGGGCGTCCACGCCCAGGCCGGGCTTGGCCTTGCCGTCGCTCGACGGAAAGATTAGGAATTCGGGGTCCTCGGGCAGGGTGATGCCGTTGAGCGCCATCTGCAGCAGCGTTCCGTATTCGGTGGCATCGCCGATCAGCACGGCACCCAGCAGTTGCTTGCCGTCTTCGCTGATGACGATTTTCTTGTAGACCTGGCGGCGCTCGTCCACGTATTGGCAGGTGCGGCTGTGCGGGGTCTTGCCATGGGCGTCGCCGATGCTGGCCACGTCCACGCCCATGAGCTTGAGCTTGGTGCTCATGTCGGCGCCGACGAAGGCGGCGTCGGTCTCGCCCGCGATATGGCGGGCGGCCACACGCGCCATGTCGTAGCCCGGGGCCACCAGGCCGAAGGTCTGCTCGTTCCATGAAGCACATTCGCCGATGGCATAGACATCGTGGTCGCTGGTGCGGCAGGCGCTGTCGATGGCCACGCCGCCGCGCGGGCCGATGGCCAGCAGGCTCTGGCGCGCCAGCTCATCGCGCGGGCGGATGCCGGCGGAGAACACGATCATGTCGGTCTCCAGCCAGGTGCCGTCGGCAAACACCATGCGGTGGCGCGCGCGGGCACCGTCGGTGATCTCCTGGGTGTTGCGGCTGGTGTGCACCTGCACGCCCAGCTCCTCGATCTTGGAGCGCAGCACGCGCCCGCCGCCCTCGTCGACCTGCACGGCCATGAGGCGCGGCGCGAACTCGACCACATGGGTTTCCAGCCCCATGTCGCGCAGCGCCTTGGCGCACTCCAGGCCCAGCAGGCCACCGCCCACGACCACGCCGGTCTTGGACTTGGCACCCGCTGCCTGCATGGCCTCCAGATCCTCGATGGTGCGGTAGACGAAGCAGTGCTCGCGCTCACGCCCGGGCACCTGGGGCACGAAGGGGTTGGAGCCGGTGGCCAGCACCAGCTTGTCGTAGTGCAGCACCTCGCCATCGACCGTGGTCACGGTGCGGATGCGCCGGTCCACCGAGGCCGCGCGGGATGCCAGGCGCAGCGTGAAACCGGTGCGCTCGAAGAAGCCGGGTTCGACCAGCGAGAGCTGCTCGGCCGTGGTGCCGCTGAAGAAGGCCGACAGGTGCACCCGGTCGTAGGCGGGGCGTGGCTCCTCGCACAGCACGGTGACTTCGACACCGGTCATGCCGGTTTCGGCCAGGCTTTCGAGGAACTTGTGGCCGACCATGCCGTGGCCAATGAGAACGATCTTCATCATGCTTGCTCATCCTGCAAGAACCCGGGAACCTGGGTACAGGATGTGCAGCGCCAGTCGGCAAGGCACACCCTCCGCGGAACCACGGGCGTGGGTTGGAACTTCCGGGCGACAGACGGCGACAGCCGCAGTCAGCCCGGGTGTTCCGCCATCATTAGCGGAGGGGTTGTTATCGGCCCGCAGGCAGCTTTACCAGTGGGCAGTCGAGATTGAGCAATTACCGTGCCCGGGGTTTTGAGGGGGTTGCCACCGGTGGCCCAGCGGCATCGCGCAAAAGGCGCCTCGCCGCGGTGCAGCACCTCACCAAGTTGGGGCGAATGCCGGGCCGGGCGCCGCCCTGTCAAGGTGCCTGAGGATGATTAAAAGCTAGTGCGCCTGAACCTGCTGCCCTGACCGGGCCCGGTACTCGCTGGGGCTGAAGCCCGTGTGCGCCCTGAACAGGCGGCTGAAATGCCCGCTGCTGCGAAACCCCCAGGCCAGGGCGATGTCCGTGACCGAGCGGTGGGCCTGCGCGGGGTGGCACAGCTCGCGCAGGCAGGCCTCCAGCCGGCGGCGCTGGATGGTGGCGGCCAGGGTGTCGCCGTCGTCGGCCATGGCGTTGTACAGATGGCGGCGGCTGCAGTTGAGCGCCTGGGCGATGCGGTCGATGCTGAGGTCGGGGTCGGCCAGGTGGCGGTCGATGTACTGGCCTATGCGGTCGCGCAGCGCCTCGCGCTGCGACAGGGCGCTGTGCTGGCCGTTGCGCTCCAGCAGCGACAGCTGCACCAGGTGCGTGATGACGTCGGCCACGCCGTCGGCGGCCGCGGCCGACATGGTGGGCAGTTCGGTGAAGGCGGCGCGCATGGTGTCCCAGGCCAGGCGCGAAACCCCGGTGGTGCCCGAGAAGCGCTGCACCATGAGGTCGTCGAGCCGCATGCGGCGCTCGGGCAGGTGCTCCTTGGGGATCATCAGCACCATCTGGCGCACGGCCTCGGGGTTGCTCACGGCATAGGCGCGCGTGGTGTCGTACACGCTCCATTCGCCGGGCGACAGCCAGACCTCGCGGCCGTTCTGCTCGAAGCAGGCGCGCCCTTCGAGCTGGGCCACCACCTTGATGTAGGCCCGGTCGCTGCCGCGGATCAGGCTGGGGGTGCGCACCACGCGGTGGCGGCTCACGTCGAGCTGGCACAGGTTGACGTAGCCCGCCTGGCCCGAGGTGATGTGGCCTGCAAAGGCCTCATCACCAAAGGCGTCGGACTCCAGCCCGCCAATGAGGCGCCACACCGCGTCGCCCCACAGGTGCAGGCGGTCGCGCGGTGCCACGGTGTCGGTGGATACCTCGGTGAGGGTGTGGGCCATGCTGTCTCCAGTGCCAAGGGCTGCGCCAGGGCGTAGGCAGCGATTATCCCCGTGGCGGCTATTCCACCGCCCCGTGCGGAAATCCGGGTAAACCCGCTGCGCCGTGCACGCAGGGACCAGCGTTTTGTGCACGCTCAGCACAGCGCGAGCGCCCCCTTCTTCCTACCATCGGTCAACGGTCGGCACTGCGCGGGCCGCCCATCCGAGGAGACAAAGGAAATGGTTCAACAATCCAAGCGCCAATGGATCAAGGGCATGGCCGCCACCGTGGGCGCCATGTCGGTCGCCCCCCACCTGCTGGCCCAGCCGGGCCCCGTGCGCATCGGCTACGCGATTGCCCGCACGGGCCCCTGGGCCGCGGGCGCCCAGGTCAGCCAGGAGCCCAACTACCTGCTGTGGGCCGAACAGGTGAATGCCGCAGGCGGCCTGAGCGTGAAGGGCACCAAGCGCCCCATCGAACTCATCGGCTACGACGACCGCAGCGAAACCGAGACCTGCGTGCGCACCTACGAAAAGCTCATGGGCAGCGACAAGGTGGACCTGATCCTGCCGCCCTGGGGCTCGGGCGCCAACTTCGCCATCGCACCGCTGGCCAACCGCTTCGGCTACCCGCTGCTCGCGCCCACGGCGCTGTCGCGCAAGCTGATCGACATGAATCTGCCCTACTTCTTCTCGCTGCTGCAACAGCCCGACAAGATGATGGGCGCGCTGGTGGACATGCTGGTGGCCAACAACGTCAAGACCATCGCCATCGTCTACATGGACGACCTGTTTGGCCTGGAAAACTTCGCCGCGCTGAACAACGCGCTCAAGAAGACCAGCATCCAGGTGGTGGAGCGCAAGAGCTACCCCCTGGGCGTGAAAGACCTGGCCCCCGTGCTGCGCGGCATCAAGGACCAGAACCCCGACGCCTTCATCGGCATCACCTACCCGCCCGACACCATCCTGGCAAGCCGCCAGGCGCGCGAGGTGGGCCTGAACCCCAAGTTCTTCTACGCCTCGGTGGGCACGGCCTTCCAGCTGTACAAGAACGTGATGGCCGCCAACACCGAAGGCGTGATCGGCATGGGCTCGTGGAGCGTGAAGACCAGTCCCGAGGCCAAGGCGTATTTCGACGCCCACGTGAAGAAGTTCAACAAGGAACCCGACCGCTGGGCCAGCGGCCACGCCTGGGCGGGCCTGCAGATCCTGCAGCAGGCCGTGGAAAAGGCGGGCCTGGACCGCAAGGCGCTGCGCGAGCACATCGCCAAGAACGAGTTCCAGACCATCCTGGGCGGCATCCGTTTTGCGGGCAGCGAGAACGCATCGGTGCCCGGCACCGTGAGCCAGTGGCAGGGGAGCGACTTCGAGGTGGTCTGGCCCAAGGAACGCGCCACGGCGCAGCTCATCACCAGCAAGCCCGCCTGGAAATAACCCGCTGGAAAGAATCCGAACGTGTCTCTGACTTCCTGGGCCGAACTGGTCGCCAGTGGCCTCATTACCGGCGGCATCTATGCGCTGGTGGCCATGGGCCTGAACCTCCAATACGGGCTGATGCGCATCATGAACATCTCGCATGGCGAGTTTTTGATGCTCGGCGCCTTCCTCACCTGGTGGGCGCACACGGCCACGGGCCTCTCGCCCCTCCTGCTCATGCCGCTCGCATTCATCTCGCTGTTCGTGCTGGGTGTGGTGGTGCATGCGCTGTGCTTCAAGCGCCTGGCGGCGCGCGCGCCGAACGTGGACGTGTTCGAGGCGCGCAGCCTGATGGTGGGCTTCGGCCTCATGTTCCTGGTGCAGAACACCGCCCTGGTGATCTGGGGCGGCGACCTGCGCGGCTATGAATACCTGGCCGACCCGGTGCAGGTGGCGGGCATGCGCTTCACCGAGAACAAGCTGGTGCTGTTCGGCGTGGCGCTGGCGCTGTCGGCCGCGCTGATCGCGCTGCTCAAGCTCACCTTGCTGGGCAAGGCCGTGCGGGCGCTGATGCAGTCGCCCACGGGGGCGCAGCTGGTGGGCATCAACACGCGGCGCCTGCACCCCGTGATGTTCGGCATTGGCCTGGGCCTCTCTGGCGTGGCGGGCGCGCTGCTGTCGATGACCTACGAGATCTCGCCCTCGATGGGCGAGCCCTACACCGTGACGGCGCTCATCGTGATCACGCTGGGCGGCTTTGGCAGCCTGGCGGGCAGCCTGGCCGGCGGCCTGCTGCTGGGCGTGGTCGAGGCCCTGGGCATGCACTTCAGCAGCCCCTCTCTCAAGATGCTGCTGAGCTATGCGGTGTTCATCGGCGTGCTGATCTGGCGCCCCAACGGCCTCTTTTCCAAAAAATGAAATCTCTCCCTTCCAACAAGCCCTGGCTTGCGCTCGCAGCGGGCGTGTCGGTGGTCGGCACCCTGCCCTGGCTGGTGTCCGAGTTCGCGGCCTCGGTGCTGCTCAGCTGCCTGATGTACATCGCGCTGGCCACGAGCTGGTCGCTGTTCTGCGGCGCCACGCGCTACCTGTCGCTGGCCACCTCGGCCTTCTTCGGCATCGGTGCCTACGCCAGCGCCACGCTGCTGGCGGTGCTGCCCTGGCCGCTGGTCATCCTGGCCGGCGCGCTGATCGCCACGGTGGTGGCCGTGGTGATGGGTGCCGCCGTGCTGCACCTGCGCGGCACCTACTTCGCGGTGCTGACCTTTGGCATGACGGAGCTGATCCGCCATGCGGTGACCTTTGTCGAGAAGCAGGTCTCGGGCACCGTGGGCCGCGTGCTCACGGTGGTGCCCAGCAACGAGACCGTGTACCTCACGGTGCTGCTGATCGCCGCCGGCGCCATCGCCACGGCCATCGCCGTGAAGCGCAGCCGCTTCGGCCTGGCGCTCTCGGGCATCGGTGCCGACGAGCAGCGCGCCCAGACGCTGGGCGTGGACACGCGCCTGGCCAAGATCGCGGGCTTCGGCATCACCGCGGCCTTTGCCGGCGCCGTGGGCGCGGCCATGGCCGTGCGCTGGACCTACATCGAGCCGGCCGCCGTGTTCAGCCCCTTCATCGGCTTCCAGACGGTGCTGATCGCGCTGATCGGCGGTGCGGCCAGCATCGGCGGCCCCATCCTGGCGGCCATCGTGTTCAGCCTGCTGGCCGAAACGCTGCGCCTGCAGCTGCCCTATGGCTACATGATGGTGCTGGGCCTGCTGCTGATTTTGTGCGTGATGTACCTGCCCAACGGCCTGGCCACGCTGTGGCAGCGCAAGCGAAGCACGTCAGCGGATGCGGAGGTGCGACATGGCTGAAGCCCTGTTGACCATCGACAGCGTGACCGTGCGCTTTGGCGGCCTCACGGCCGTGGACGGCGTGAGCGCCACGCTGCATGCCGGTGAGCTCATCGGCATCATCGGCCCCAACGGCGCGGGCAAGACCACGTTCTTCAACGCCATCTCGGGCGTGCAGCCGCCCACGTCGGGCACGCTGGTGTGCGGTGCCGACAACCTGACCGGCAAGGGCCCGCACCACTATGCGGCCCATGGCATCGCGCGCACCTTCCAGACGCCGCGTGTGTTCCCCGACATGACGGTGCGGGGCAACGTGCGCTTCGGCATGCAGTTCGCAGGCCGCCACCGCCAGGGGCCTGCAGGCCTGCGCACCGAGGACGAGATCCTGGCCATGCTGGGCCTTGCCCACCTGGCCGAGCGGCCCGCCGCCGACGTGACACCCTCGCAGCAGCGCCTGCTGGAGATCGGCATGGCCCTGGGCACGCGCCCGCGCCTGCTGCTGCTGGACGAAGTGGCCGCTGGCCTGACCGAGGCCGAGGTGGACGCCATGGCCCAGCGCATCCGCAGCCTGCGCGACGAGTACGGCCTCACGGTCGTGTGGATCGAGCATGCGGTGACCACGCTGCTCAAGTACGTGGAGCGCGTGCTGGTGCTGCACCAGGGCCGCAAGATTGCCGACGGCACTCCCGCCGAGGTGGTGCGCGACCCGCAGGTGATCGAGGCCTATCTGGGCGACGAAATGAGCCAGAACACAGAACGCGCAGAACAAGGAGCCACGGCATGAGCGGCGCACAGCTTTCGGTGCAGGGCCTCACCACGGGCTACAACGGCTTTCAGGTGCTGCAGGACCTGTCGCTCACGGCCACGCCCGGCATCACCGTGATCGTGGGCCCCAACGGCGCGGGCAAGACCACGCTGCTCAAGGCGCTGGCGGGGCTGCTGCCGCGCCAGGGCACGGTGCAGCTCGACGGCCAGGCCGTGCCCGCGATGAACGCCACGGCCTGCGTGCAGCGCGGCCTGGCGCTGGTGGCTGAGGGCCGCCAGCTGTTCCCGCAGATGACGGTGACCGAGAACCTGGAGCTGGGCGGCTGGCTGGTGCCGGGACGCGTGCGTGCGGAGCGCATGGCGCAGGCGTTTGACGACTTTCCGCGCCTCAAGGAACGCGCCACGCAGCTGGCCGGCACCATGAGCGGCGGTGAGCAGCAGATGGTGGCTGTGGCCCGCGCCATGATGAGCGGCCCGCGCCTCTTGATGCTGGACGAGCCCTCGCTGGGCCTGGCGCCGCGCATGGTGGACGAGCTGCTCGCCATCGTGCAGCGCATCGCCGCGCAGGGCGTCACCGTGCTCATGGTGGAGCAGAACGTGCGCAAGGCACTGCAGGTGGCCCAGCGCGGCTATGTGCTGGAGCGCGGGCGCATCGTGGCGTCTGGCGAGGCCTCCGAACTGCTGCAGTCCGACGCGGTGCGCCAGGCCTATCTGGGCGTGGCCTGAACGCGCTGCTGCACCACTCCACCCCGACCCGTCGTATCCAACTTTCTTTCCTCTTCATCCGGGAGACATTCCATGACCGCCATTTCCATGCTGATCAACGGCGAGCGCGTGCAGGCCACGGGCGGCGCCACCTTCGAGCGGCGCAACCCGCTCGACGGCTCGGTGGCCACCACCGCCCCCGCCGCCACGGTGGCCGACGCCGTCGCAGCGGCCGACGCTGCCGCCAAGGCCTTCCCCGCCTGGTCGGCCCTGGGCCCCAATGCGCGCCGCGAACTGCTGCTCAAGGCCGCCCATGCGCTCGAAGCCCGCACGGCCGACTTTGCTGCTGCCATGGCGGCGGAAACCGGCGCATCCGGCATGTGGGCCGGCTTCAACGTGCACCTGGCTGCGGGCCTGCTGCAAGAGGCCGCCGCGCTGACCACGCAGATCGCCGGCGAGGTGATCCCGTCCGACGTGCCCGGCAGCCTGGCCATGGGCGTGCGCCAGGCCGCCGGCGTGGTGCTGGGCATTGCGCCGTGGAACGCGCCCGTCATCCTCGGCGTGCGCGCCATCGCCACGCCGCTGGCCTGTGGCAACACCGTCATCCTCAAGGGCTCGGAGCTGTGCCCCGCCACCCACGGCCTGATCATCGAAGCGCTGCAGGAGGCCGGCCTGCCCACCGGCGTGGTGAACTTTGTCACCAACGCCCCCGCCGATGCAGGCGCCGTGGTCGAGGCCATCGTGGCCCACCCGGCCGTGCGCCGCGTCAACTTCACCGGTTCCACCAAGGTGGGCCGCATCATTGCGCAGACCTGCGCCAAGTACCTCAAGCCCGTGGTGCTGGAGCTGGGCGGCAAGGCCCCGCTGCTGGTGCTGGATGACGCCGACATCGACGCCGCCGTGGCCGGCACCGTGTTCGGCGCGTTTGCCAACTCGGGCCAGATCTGCATGTCCACCGAACGCATCATCGTGGACAACGCCGTGGCCGACGAATTTGTGGCCAAGCTGGGCGAGCGCGCCAAGGCCCTGCCGCTGGGCGACCCGCGCAAGGGCCCGGTGGTGCTGGGCTCGGTGGTGGACATGGCCACGGTGCAGCGCTGCAATGCGCTCATCGACGACGCGCTGGCAAAGGGTGCCATGCTGGTGTGCGGCGGCAAGAGCGACAGCACGTTGATGCAGGCCACGGTGCTCGACCATGTGACGGCCGCCATGGACATCTACCGCGAAGAATCCTTCGGCCCGGTCAAGCCCGTGGTGCGCGTGAACGGTGTGGAAGAAGCCATTGCCTGCGCCAACGACAACGAGTTCGGTCTCTCATCCGCCGTCTTCAGCCGCGACGTGGCCAAGGCGTGGAACGTGGCCGCGCGCATCGAGTCGGGCATCTGCCACGTGAACGGGCCTACGGTGCATGACGAAGGGCAGATGCCGTTCGGGGGGGTGAAGAGTTCGGGCTATGGACGGTTTGGCGGAATGGCGGGGGTGCGGGAGTTCACCGAGCTGCGGTGGGTGACGGTGCAGACGACGCCGAGGCACTATCCGTTCTGAGAATTACCCATGTTTTTTGGCTTCAGCGCTTATTGGATAAGCGCTGAAAGCTATTATTTTTGCAGTACTTCATTGCCTGCTTGTGTTCAAGCTGAGCCTGTCCAAGCCTGGGCGCCCCCCATCCGTTCGGACTGAGCCTGTCGAAGCCGGGGCGACTCCCCGACCCGTTCGGGCTGAGCCTGTCGAAGCCGGGGCGACTCCCCGACCCGTTCGGGCTGAGCTTGTCGAAGCCGGGGCGACTCCCCGACCCGTTCGGGCTGAGCTTGTCGAAGCCGGGGCGCGCTCGCAGGCTCGCTGATCGGCAGCATGCCTCGTTCAAGGGCGGGAGCCGG
>NZ_JBMIRS010000232.1:0-35071 GCF_049198005.1 Paracidovorax sp. MALMAid1276
ACCAAGAACTTATCCACAACGTGAGCATGAAGTTCACGAACCAGGGTGGGTCAAGATTCGATGGAAATGGTGGGTCAGCTTTGCATGGAAATCAACAGCCTCGGCTGCTTGCATGGGCATGAGCCCATGCTGCGCACCCGAAGCTTCCACTCATCCCGATTGCACTCCAATGCGATCCCCGAAAAGATCTTGAACAGGTTCTCAAAGTTCGGTGACGATGACGTCCGGCGCGCCGATGGGGTTGGGCCGGCCGAACAGGTAACCCTGCCCCTGCGTGCACCCCAGGTCGAGCAGGACCTGCCGCTGGGCCGGTGTCTCGATGCCCTCGGCCACCACGTTCAGGCCGAGCGAGCCGGCGAGCGCCAGCACGGCGCGCACCACGGCGGCCGTGGGGTTGGGGGCGGCGGTCTCGCCGCCCGCGGCAGCCGGCGGCGTGTCGAGCGGCTGCACAAAGCTGCGGTCGATCTTGAGGGTGCGCAGCGGCAGCCGGTGCAGGTAGCCCAGCGACGAATAGCCGGTGCCGAAGTCGTCCAGCGCCAGCGCCATGCCGTGCGCGCGCAGCTCGTGCAGCACGACGCTGGTGCGCTCGGGGTCTTCGATGAGCGCGCCCTCGGTGATCTCCAGGCACAGGCGCTGCGGCGGCAGGCCCGCGTCGCTCAGCAGGCGCAGCATGCGGTCGCCAAAGCCGGGCTGGCGGAAGTGGCGCGGCGCCACGTTCACGCTCAGGTAGCCCGCAAAGCCGGTGGTCTGCACCAGCTGCGCCATGCGGGCGGCAGCGGCTTCGTAGATCTGCCAGTCGATGGCGTCGATGCTGCCGCTTTCTTCCGCCACGGGCAGAAACTCGCCCGGCGACAGCAGGCCTTCGGTGGGGTGGTGCCAGCGCACCAGCGCTTCATAGCCGCACACGCTGCCATCGGCCAGGGAGACGATGGGCTGGAAGTAGGGCTCGAACTGCCGCTCCTTCACGGCCAGCCACAGTGCGCTTTCGATTTCGAGCATCTGCAGCGCGTCCGTGTGCAGGTGTGCGTCATACAGCTCGTAGCGGCGCCGGCCGTTCACCTTGGCGCGGTACATGGCGGTGTCGGCGTTGCGCAGCAGGTCGGTGGCATTGGGCTTGTCGCGGTCGCACAGCGAGATGCCGATGCTGGCCGAGGCGAACAGCCGCTTGCCCCCCACGTCGATGGGCTCGTCAAGCACCTCCAGCATGCGGCGGGCGATGCGCACCACCGGGTCGGCGGCCGGGGCATCGGCCACCAGCACCGCGAACTCGTCGCCGCCCACGCGCGCCACCATGTCGGGCGCGCGCAGCACGCTGGCCAGGCGCCGGCCGATCTGGTGCAGCACGGCGTCGCCCGCAGAGTGGCCCATGCTGTCGTTGATGAGCTTGAAGCGGTCCACGTCGATGAACATCACCGCAAAGCGCTGGTCGGGCTGGCGGTGCAGGCGGCTCTGCAGCCAGTCCAGCCGCTCCAGCAGGTAGCTGCGGTTGGGCAGGCCGGTGAGCGCGTCGTGCAGGGTTTCGTGCTTGAGCTGCGCCTCCACCCGGCGGCGCACCTCGATCTGCTCCTGCAGCTCGGCCGTGCGCGTGGCCACGCGCTGCTCCAGCTCGGCGTTGGCCAGGCGCAGGGATTCGGTGGTGCGCCGGCGCACCAGGCTGCTGGCGATCTGGTGCGACACGAAGCCGAGCAGGTCGCGGTCGCGCTCGGTGTAGGTCACGTCGGCCTGGTAGCTCTGCACGGCGACCACGCCCAGCGCGCGGCCTTCGCACACCAGCGGCACGCCCACCCACGAGCGCGAGCTGGGGCCGCTCTTGCTGATCGCGCCCTGCTGGTGCAGCGCCTCGATCTCGTCGCCCGTGGCCAGCAGCGGCTGGCCGTTGCGCAGCACGTACTCGGTCATGCCGTTGCCCAGCGGGCGCGACTTGGTGCCGACGTGGTTCTCGTCCACGTAGTAAGGAAAGTCCAGCTCGCTGCCGTCTTCGGACAACAGCGCGATGTAGAAATTGCGCGCATTGATCAGCTCGCCCACGCTGTGGTGCACCGCGCGATAGAAGTCCTGCACGGGGCCGGGGTCGTTGGCACGCTCGGCAATGCGGTAGAGCGCCGCCTGCAGGCGCTCGCCGCGCTGGCGCCGGGCCACCTCGGCCTGCAGCGCCTGGTTGGCGCTGGCCAGCTCGGCCGTGCCCGCGCTCACGGCACGCTCCAGGTCCTGCCGGATCTGGCGGCGCTGCACGGCGGTGAGCACATGGCTGGCCACGAATTCGAGCAGCTCCTGCTCCTCGGGGCCGTAGCGCCCGCCCTGGTCGTAGCTTTGCACCACCAGCACGCCGCGCACCTGCGCTCCGTCGCGCAGCGGCACGCCCAGCCAGTCCGGCGCATAGGCGCCCAGGGCCTTGAGCCTGCCGTCCAGCTGCCGGGCCAGTTCGCTCATCGAGCCGCGCAGCGTGGCGCCCCCGCGCACCAGGTGCCAGGTGAGCGACTGGTGCAGGTCGGCCATGGGGATGCGGACCCCGAGCGGCGGCAGGTCTACCGCGGCCTCGTCCACGAAGTAGATGAACTCCAGCGTGTCGGCGTCATGGTCGTACAGCGACAGGAACAGGTTGCGCGCGTACATCAGCGTGCCCACGATGGCGTGCAGCTGTTCGAGCATGGCGCGCATGCTCAGGTGGGCGCCCGACAGGTCGGCGATGGCGAACAGCGCGCGCTGCAGGCGCTCGGCCTGCGCCAGCTGGTGCACCGCGCCGCGCAGGCGCTCCAGCATGCCCGAAGGTTCGGTCAGGGCGGCAGCGGCAGGCGGGTGCTGGGGTGAGGGCTGGCTCATGAACGGGACAGTGGTACGACAAGCATTGTTGCCGATGGCGGGCCGGACTGCGGATTTTTGCCCGGCCTGCGGCAGCCGCAGCGCGGGGCCGCGGGGTGCCATGCGCACGCCGTGCCCACAAAAAAAGGCATCAAAAATGCCTTCAGCGCTTATCCATCAACGGGTTATAGCTATATATTTTGCAGCATTCGCACCCTAGCCGACCGGGCGACGAGGACGGGACCGCCTGCGAAACCGGCGTTCCACTACAGTGCCAGCCACCCGCCCACAATACCGCCGGCCCGCCCCATGACTGCAGCCCCGCCCCCACGCACCGTCCACAGCTACGAGCCCCGCCGAGGCCACGGCCTGCCGCACGACCCGTTCAACGCCATCGTGGGACCGCGCCCCATCGGCTGGATCTCCACGCAGAGCGCCGCTGGTGCCCCCAACCTGGCGCCCTACAGCTTTTTCAACGCCTTCAACTACGTGCCGCCCATCGTGGGCTTTGCGAGCATCGGCTTCAAAGACACGGTGCGCAACGTGCAAGAGACGGGCGAGTTTGTGTGGAACCTGGCCACGCGCGGGCTGGCCGAGGCCATGAACCAGAGCTGTGCGGCGGTGCCGCCCGGGGTGAGCGAGTTCGACCTGGCCGGGCTCACCCCCTTGGCCTCCACGCGGGTGCGCCCGCCCCGCGTGGCCCAGAGCCCGGTCACCTTCGAGTGTCGCAGCACCCAGATCCTGCAGCTCGAAGGGGCTGACGGCGTGAAGGCCGAGACCTGGCTGGTGCTGGGCGAGGTGGTGGCCGTGCACATCGACACCGCGCTGCTCAAGGACGGCGTGTACGACACCGCAGGCGCCGGCCACATCCTGCGCGGCGGCGGCCCGGCCGACTACTTCACGGTGGGGCCCGAGCAGCTGTTTCGCATGCACCGGCCGCGCTGACCCCCGGCGACAAGACCCCGCGCCATTCCGATGGGGGAAGGGTGCAGGCACACTCAGACGTCCCATCATCGGTCCCGCCCAACCCCTGCGAGGTGCTCCATGCTCAATGTCCTGATGTTTGCGGCCGGCCTGGCGGCCCTGGTGGTCGGCGCGGACGTGCTGGTGCGCGGCGCGGCGCGGCTGGCGCTGTCGTTCCATATCTCGCCGCTGGTGGTGGGCCTGACCATCGTGGCCTTTGGCACCAGCGCCCCGGAGATGGCCGTGTCCGCCGGGGCCGTGCTCAACGGGCAGACCGACCTGGCCATCGGCAACGTGGTGGGCAGCAACATCTTCAACGTGCTGTTCATCCTCGGGGTCAGCGCCGTCATCGCCCCGCTGGTGGTGCACAACCAGATCATCCGGCAGGAGGTGCCCATCCTCATCGGTGCCTCGCTGCTGCTGCTGGTGCTGAGCCTGGACAGGCGCCTGGGGGTGCTCGACGGCGCCCTGTTCGTGGGGCTGCTGGTGGCCTACACCGCGTTTCTCGTCGTGCAGTCGCGCCGCGAGACCCGTGCCGCCGCGGCCGGCACCCCGGATGCCGCCCCTGGCGAATACGAGGCCGGCCTGCAGCCCGCAGCCCCCGGTGCCTGGGATTCGCACCTGTGGGTGCAGCTGCTGCTCATCGTCGGCGGGCTGGGCCTGCTGGTGCTGGGGTCCGACTGGCTGGTGACCGCCGCGGTGGCCTTTGCCAAGGCGCTGGGCGTGAGCGACGTGGTGATTGGCCTCACCATCGTGGCGGCTGGCACCTCCATGCCCGAGGTGGCGACGTCGATCGCTGCGGCCCTCAAGGGCGAGCGCGACATTGCGGTGGGCAACGCGGTGGGCAGCAGCACCTTCAACATCCTGGGCTGCCTCGGCCTGTCGGGCCTGCTGGCGGGCAGCACGGGCCTCACGGTTCCGGGCTCGGTGCTGGCCTTCGACATCTGGGTGATGCTGGCCGTGGCCCTGGCCAGCCTGCCCATCTTCCTGTCGGGGCGCGAGATCGCGCGCTGGGAAGGCGCCGTGTTCCTGGGCTACTACGTGGCCTACGTGAGCTACCTCATCATGGCCGCGCAGGACCACGCCGCACTGCCCACTTATTCGGCGGTGATGATGAGCTTCGTGATCCCGCTCACCCTGGTCACGCTGGTGGTGTCGCTGATCCGCAAGGTGCCGCAGCCCTGACTGCGGCAGCGGCGCCCTACTGCGGCAAACCCCGCAGCGCGCCGCACAGCCCGGCCTCTGGGCTGCGCGCCCACTGCTCGGTCCAGGCCCACACGCGCTGCACGCCGTCCATGCCGGGGCGCTGCAGGCCGTGGTCGGCGCCTTCGATGCGCCGCGCGCAATAGGGTGCGGAGCGCGTGGCGGCCTGGGCCTCAAACCGCCCATAGGCCGCCGCAGGCACCAGCTCGTCATCGCCGCCCCACACCTGCAGCACGGGCCAGGGGCCCTGCAACAGCGGGGCGGCCAGGGGCCAGTGCCACAGGTCGCGCCAGTAGCCGAGGCTGCGGCCCTGCAGCACCGCCGTGTCCGGTCGGCCGCTTGCCACGTGGTCACCCAGCGCCTGCCAATCGGCCTGCAGGCCCAGGCGGTCGGCCTGCAGGGCCCCGGCCTCCTGCGGATCGAGCCCGCTGGACGCCAGCAACACCAGGCCGGCCAGCCGGGGCACGTCGGGCGCCAGTGCGGGCAGCAGTTCGGCGCCTTCGGAGATGCCCACCAGCAGCTGCGGCACGGCGGGCTCGCCCCGCTGCCCGGCCGCATCGGCCCGCAGCGCCGCCCGCGCATGGGCCAGCCAGGCGGACAGGCGGTCTTGCTGCACGAAATTACGGGAGCAGCCGGCTGGCGCGGTACGGTCGTCCGGGTGCACGCCGGGTTTGTGCAGCACCAGCACCTGGGCGTGCAGCAGGCCCGCAAAGTAGCGGTCGGCCCATGCGCCCAGGCCGGCGCAGCCCGAACCGGGGATCACGATGACCCGGTAGCGCAAGGGTGCCGCGCGCTCGGGCCGCTGCAGCGCCAGCACGGTGGCGCCTTCGCCGTTTCCGGGCAACGCCCGCAGGGTGAACGCGCTGGCCCTGTGCTGGGGCGCTGGCTGCGACACGGCCGCAGGCCCGCGGCCACCGCAGCCCGTGAGCCAGGCTGCCGCCATCGACAGGGCCACGCCCCGCAACCCTGCGCCCCACAAAAAAGCCAGCACACGGCTGGCTGTGGGGCGCCGCCGCTGGGATGCGGCGGGCGGTGGGTGCGGTCCTGTCATGCGAGGCACGGTGGCTGCACCCGGGTGCGCGTCACTTGAGGATCAGCACCTGTTCGGGCTGCTGGGGCTGCGGCACGGGCATGGGCTGGCCGCCCTGCGGGTACACCACGGGCGGGCGCACGCCGCGCGCCAGGTGGGCATCGGTGTAGCCCAGTTGCGTGGCCAGTTGCTGGTACACGTCCTGCGCCAGCGACAGCGAGGTTTCGCGCATCACCTTGGCGCGGTTCGGCGGGGCGATGTCGCCACGGATCGACAAAATCTTGGTGTCGTTGCCCTCGCCCTGGGCGGAGAAGGCCGCCTTGATCTCGTAGGTCTTGGTGTTGATGAGCGAGAAGTCGGCCAGGAGCTGCAGGCCGTACTGGCGTGTGGCGCTGGTCGTGCCTTGCAGGGGCGACAGCGCGTCGGTGAAGTCGATGCTGGACACCACACCGAACAGCACATAGTCGGCGCCGTTGAACTCGCCCTTCTTGATCCGGCTGATCACGTCGGCCACCTGGGGCTGCGCCTGCGGCGTGGCCATCTTGCCGCCCTGCACCTGGTTGAGCACCTGCTCGGCCTTGGTGGCCTGCGGCTTGCCGGCATCAAAGCCCTTGCCCTGCACCAGGCGGAAGTAGGTGCCCTGCAGGATGGCGCCCTTGATGTCGTTGGTGTAGCCGCCCAGCTCGCGCTGCTCGATGTAGCTGTAGCGGCCCGCCACGTAGGTGCCGCTGGCCTGTTCGGACGCCTGCATGTGGTGGCTGCCCGAATGCGAGCCCGAGCCGCCATACATGCCGTGGCTGTGCCCGCCGCTGTGGCTGCCGCCGGCGCTCATCTGGCTGCTGCGCTGGTAGGTGCCGGCCATGAAGTATTCGGACACGCGCTGGGCATAGGCCAGGTCGGTCACGGCGATCTTGGGCGCGGCGCCCGGCTGCTGCGCCTGGGCGGTGGTGCCCCAGGCCAGGGTGGTGGCCGCGATCACGGCCAGGGCCGTGTGCAAAGTGGTTCTGCGTTGCATGGTGTGCTCCTTGTGAGCTGTTGAGACGGCGTCAACCCCACTAAACCCGTTCACGCTGAGCCTGTCGAAGCGCTGCGCGAGGCTTCGACAGGCTCAGCCCGAACGGTGGTTGGAAGTTCAAAGACGCCTCCATAACTGGAATCCAAAATCAAATGGCGCAGGCAATCGCCCATGCCGGTAAAAACTGGCGCGGCCCCGGCCAGCGGCCGCCGTGCAAGGGCCGCCCCGCCGCACTGGCGGCGTCCCCCTTCCCGCGCGTAGCACGAGAGAAAGGGGGAAGCGGCGCAGCCGCTCAGGGGGTTACCTCTTGCTTGTTTTGCGAATCTCTTTTTCGTCCTGCCATTCCACCGTGCCCTCCTGCACGTCGAACAGCGAAAGCGTGAACTTGTAGTACACGTCCTTGGTGGTGTTGTTCTGCTTGACGATGCTGGTCAGCTCGCCTTCGAGCTGGTACTTGGCGGCCGTCATCTGGCCGATCTTGGCGGTGGTGCCCTGCTTGTACAGGCCGCTCTGGTTCTGGCGCTGCAGCTCATCCACGCCCTGCTGCATCTGGTTGATGGAGCGCACAAAGCGCACCTTGCCCGACTTGGTGAGCGCCGTCTGGATGGAGCTCATCACGTTGTTGGTGTCGATGTATTCGCTGGTCTTGTTCTTGACCGGGGCCAGGGTCACCGTGGGGCGGCCCTGGAAGATGCCGGTCTCCAGCAGGCTGCCGGTCATCTTCTCGGCAATCATCTGCAGGTCGGTGGAGCCGAACTCGTTGGTCACCAGCTCCACGGCCTTGGCGTCGCCGTAGTTGACCTGGCGGTCAAAACGCACGGTGGGCGAAGACAGGTTCTGGCAGGCCGACAGGAGCAGCGCGCTGGTCGTTATGCCTGCAATCAGGCCGCAGCGCTTGATGGTATTGGTTTTCATGCTATTAATTCCTTAGCAAACGTTTTTATCGAGGCTCGACGTTCATCTCCAGCCGCAAATCCACGGCGGCGCTGGTGGGTGCCACGCTCTTCACGGTCTGCTGCCCCAGGCCCAGCACGGACATCTGCTTCCACGATTCGCCATCGCCCACCTGGTTGCCCACGTTGTCCAGCCACTTGAAGCGGTAGAACACCGTGCGGTCGGTGCGGCCCATGTTGGCCATGTCGGCCTGCACCACCAGGATGTCGTTCTTGCGCACGATGCGCATCTCGCGCACGGCGATGCTGTTGGCCTCGCCACGCAGCGCCACCTTGGCGGCCACGGCCAGGGGGGTCGCAGGGTCGTGCTGCTGGGCGGCAGCGCCCGCAGACAGGGTCATCAGGGCGGCGGCAACCACAGCCCCCGCAGCGGCAGGTGCCGTCAAAGTCCATTGCTTTCTCATGCCCAAGGCTCCTTCCAAAATTCTTGGCATACAGGGTTCTTGAATCGGTATTCGGCGGGAGGCTGCTGCGCCCCGGACACGGCCGTGGCGCAGCAGCCTCCAGGTCGGTTCTATTTCTTCGCGTCGGCGGCGGGCTTGGCCACGGCCGGCTTCACGGCCGTGCTGGGCACGGCGCGGGTGTTGCGCGTGGTGCGCGTGGTCGTGGCGGGCGCAGCGGCGGCGGCAGGGGGTGCGGGTGGCTCGGCAGCGGCCACCGTGGGCAGCTGGCCCAGCATGACCACGTCGCCGGTGAGCACGCTGTTTTCGTACATGCGCAGCGGCACCAGGGCGTACTGGCCGTCCACCTTCACGGGCACGGGCAGCTGGCGGCCGTTGATGCTCACCACGTGTTCGCCCGGTGGCAGGTAGCCGCGGGCCACGTACACGCGGCCGGGCAGCATGCGCCACATGCGGTCGTCGGCCTGCTCGGTGGCCACCGAAGCGGCCGCGCCGATGATGCCGCCGATCAGGCCGCCCCGTTTTTGCAGCTCGTTCTGCAGCACGCCCTTGGCCACGGCGCGCGTGAAGCCACGCAGCACCATGCCCGGCATTTCGTCCTTGAGGGCGCGGCGCGCCATCACGTTCACGTCCACCACCTTCTCCAGCTTGAACTCGGTGCCCGCTGCCGACAGCGTGGTCAGCAAAGGATCCGTGGAGGGCTCGATCACCGGGTAGGAGATGCTGGCCGTGACCATGCCGCGCCCGGTGGGCACGGGCAGCGTGAAGGCCTTGGGCTTGCGCGCCGGGGCATCACCGGCTTCCACGATGAACAGCACATCGGTCATGCGCTGGCGGCGCTTCCAGGTGAAGCCGGTGCGCTGGTCCAGGCCGCGCAGGCCTTCCTCGAGCACGGGCGTGTTGGGCTTGAGCTCGATGGCCTTGCGGTAGCCGGGCGCGGCCAGGCCGGGCTCGTTGAGCATTTCGTACAGAAAGCCCGCCAGGTAATGGCTGAGCGCGTTGGAATAGCCGTTCTTGAGCGCCAGCACCTCTGGGTCGTTGAGGGTCTCGACCGGATAGCCGTTGAGCTCCTTGCCGCCCGAGGTGGCCCCCTTGGCCTTGGCCTCTTCTTCGGCGGCCAGGGTTTCCTTGGCGCGGAACTCGGCAATGATGGCCTCGCGCTCGTGGGTGCGCTTGATGTCCACGCGGGCGTTCTCGAAGTCGCTGGCGGCCATGCGGTTGAGCGCCAGGCGCGTGGTCAGCCACACCTTCTCGTAGTCCTGGCCTTCGTACACCTTGAGCCGCTCGCTGATGATGGCCGCACCCACGGTGCCCATCAGCTTGGAGGGATTGGTCTTGGCCGTCTCTTCCCATTCCTTGACCTTGATGTCGGCCAGCAGGAAAGCGTGGGTGCTGTCAGCGTACCGCCGGTCCATGCGCAGCAGCTCGCCGCGTTCCATGTTGTAGAGCAGCGCCGTCTTTTCTTCTTCGGACTTGGCCGTGCTCTCCAGGCTGGCCAGCGCGGCAGGAATGCCGCCCGTGCGGCCGGCGGTCTGCATGTCGGTGGCCACCTTGTCGTGGCTTTGCATGGTGGCGCAACCCGTGAGGGCCGCGCTCAGCGCCAGCACCCACAGCAGGCGCGGGCGAAAACGGTTGGGGTGGGCGGTCGTCATCAAAGCTCCTTGCAGGTCGTTCGGTAGGACACCAGAAAACCCCGGCCCGACCCGCGCAAGGCGCAAGCCCGCGGCGCGGCGCCCCCGTGCGAGCGGGGTGCCTGCGCGCGCAGCGTGCGTGGCCTGTGGCGAATTGCGGGAACCGGATCAAGGCGGTGCGGGCAGCCCGGGCGCCCCCTCCTGGCGCGCGTGCAAGCTGCGGACAACCCCCTCTGGCTGTGAATTTCTAGGTGGTTCTGTGTGGTTTTGTAGCCAGCGGCGCAATGTAGCAAATGCTTGTATCTTTTCTGTAACCACCACGGGGCTCCGTAACATACGCTAACAAACGGCATCCCACAACCACCCAATGGTCGGGTTGACAGGCTGACTGGCAGGGAGTGGCGCAGCATGTGTGGGTCCTCGTCGCGCGAGCCGTTCAGTCCTGAACGCGCTGGCCGTCCGCCACACGGTTGAGCGGCATGCGGTACAGCCACACCACCCGCCCGCCCGGCGCGCGCAGCTGCGCGCTGGGCAGCACGCCGGGCACTTCGAACTCCAGGCTCACGAGCCAAGCGCCGGGCGCCAGCTCGGCCTGGGCCTTGGCGGCGGCGCGCGCCATGCTCTCGGGCCGCTGGAACAGGTAGACCATGCGGTACGGGCTCCAGTCGGCCGCCCACATGTCGCCTTGCCGCACCTGCGCCCAGGGGCAGCGCAGCGCGCACAACAGGCGCAGGGGCCAGCTCCACTCCACACCCTCCAGCTGCGCCGACGGGTACGCGTGGCGCAGCGCCTGGAGGCCGTCGCCCACGCCGCAGCCGGCGTCCAGCACGCGCGCGCCCAGCGGCAGCGGTGCCTGCACGGCCAGGGCCTGCAGGGCATGGCGCGGGGTGGGAAACAACGGCGCATCGCGCCAGGCGTTGAGCGGATACACCAGCAGCAGCAGTGCCAGCGGCACCAGCCAGGCCCACGTGGGCAGGCTGGCGGTGCCCAGCAACGCCAGCGACAGCGGAAAGCCCAGGGCAATCAGCCCCCGGCGCCACCAGCTGCTGCCGCCCAGCACGCTGGCCGCCGTGCTCAGCAGACAGGCCGCCAGCAACGCCACCACAGGCGGCACGGCGCGCTGCAGCAGCACGAACAGCAGCCACGCACCGCCCCACGCCAGCAACGCGGGCAAGGGCCAGGGCAAGCGCAGGGCCATGGGACGAGGCTCCGGTCAGCGGCCGAACAGGCCGCGCAGAAGGTTGACGGGATTCACCACGTTGCCGGACGCGCCATCGCCGCCCTCGCCCGGCGCCGGCTGCCCGCCGGACATGCCGCTGCCATACGGCGCGTTGCCAGCGTTCGCGGCGGCGCCGCCGCCCCGCGCGCCCTGCATCTCCTCGCCCAGCATGGCCATCGTGTGCGACTTCACGCGCACGCGCACGGCCCACTCGGGCTCCCACGCGGCCCGGGGGTCGGCCGGGCGCGGCGGGTGCACGATGTGGCTTTCGCCGCCATAGGCCACCATGCGCAACATGGGCGTGGCGTCGCGCCCGCCGCCGGCAAAGATGCCCTGCGGGATGGCGCACTGCGTGGTCTCGGGCGACAGCAGCACGCGGTCCTTGAGCCAGCGGTCGATGGTGGCGGGCGAGAGGTAGTCGAACAGTCCCATGCCGGTGTCTGGCGCTTCGGCACTGGACCACATCACCAGGTCGTCCCCGCTCTGCGACATGGCGTGCAGGTAGTAGGCGCGCGCATTGCGCACGGGCTGCCAGCTCGTGCCCATGCTGTCCTGCGGCTTGCCGGTGGTGCGCAGGTCGATGGCGGGCATCAGGTCCTGCGCCGCACCCAGCGTGAACTTCATCGATGCGGGCACGCCGTCGCCGCGCACCTGGTGCTCGCCCACCAGCGAGCTGTCCCGCGACAGGCTGACCTGGTTGCGCTCATTGGGGTAGAGCGCATGGGCCGGGCCCACGCGCGGCCCGCGGTCGGGCACGGCGCGGCCGGCAAAGGCCTGGGCGTAGTCCGTCGGCCGGGCGCGGGCCAGATCGATCACGCGCGGCTGGCCCGCGCGCACCGTGCTGCCGCAACCCCAGTAGAGCAGGACGCGGCCCTTGGGCTGGTGCTGCTGGTATTCCTGCGGCACTTCGCCGGGCTCGGTCTGCACGGGCTGGGCACGGGGCGGCACCAGCGGCAGGCTTTCGCCCATGCGCATGCCGGGCGGGATGGACTGGCTGGCCTCCACGCCCGGCCGCAGGCTGTTGTGCAGGGCGATGTCGATGACGCGCGGCGGCATGACGGACATGGCGCGGGCGTGGCCATAGGCCGTGTTGCCGCCGCCCGCCCTGCCCTGCGCGCTGCCTCCGGCCATGCTGCCCATGAGGCCGCCGAGCATGCCGCCACCCCCGGGCAGGCTGTCCATCTCGGGCATGCCGGCCATGGTGCCGGTGGACAGGTCCATCCACAGCTGGACCTTGGGGGCTTTGGAGGTCTGGGCCTGGGCGGCCAGGCTGGCAACGCACAGGCCGGCGGCCAGGCAGAGGGGGGAGAGGCGCAGAGGTTTCATGGCGATGGGCTCCGGGAGATGCAGAAATCACCCGGCAAACCATCGTGGGCCGCAGCGCAGCAAACGGGCTGGCTGCCAGGGCCTTGCGGTCAACCCGGGTGTGTTGAACGCAGCGCAGTGTAGGCCCCGCACCGAAGCATTTTGCCTGTGCAAGTTACGGCTGGAAACCGTTTGTGTGCGCTATTTCACGCCGTTTTGCGCGGCGGCACGGCCGCCCCCACCCCGTCACCCCCGCAATCGGTCGATCAGCCCGTTCAAGGCCTCGAGCGATCCGAACTGGATCGCCAGCTCGCCCATGTCTTCCACGCGGCCGTTGCGCTTGATGCGCTTTTTCACGCGCACCTCGACCTCGGCCATCAGCAGATCGGACAGTTCCTCTTCCACCCGCTTCAAGTCGCGCGACTTTTCCTTCTGGGGCTTTTGCGGCACCAGGCTGAACTCGGCGCCGATCTTCTTGACCAGCGCCTCGGCTTCGCGCACCGACAGCTTCTTGGCCGCGATCTGGTTGCCCGCCGTGATCTGCGCGGCGCGGTCCAGCGCCAGCAGCGCACGCGCATGGCCCATGTCGATATCGCCCGCCATGAGCATGGTCTGCACCGGCTCGGCCAGATTGAGCAGGCGCAGCAGGTTGCTGGCCGCGCTGCGCGAGCGGCCCACGGCCTGCGCGGCCTGCTCGTGCGTCAGGCCAAACTCGCGCACCAGGCGCTGCAGGCCCTGGGCCTCTTCCAGCGGGTTCAGGTCTTCGCGCTGGATGTTCTCGATGAGCGCCATCGCGGCGGCTGATTCGTTGGGTACATCGCGCACCAGCACCGGCACCTCGGCCAGGCCCGCCAGGCGCGACGCGCGAAACCGCCGCTCGCCCGCGATGATTTCGTACTTGCCTGCGTGCTCGCCCTCTCCCAGGCGCCGCACCAGGATGGGCTGCATGATGCCCTGCACCTTGATGGACTCGGCCAGCTCGTACAGCGCGCCCTCGTCCATGCGCGTGCGCGGCTGGTAAACGCCGGGCACCAGCTCAGACAGCGGCAGGCTGCTGGGCAGGCCCGCCTCGGTGGCCTGGGCCTGCTCCACTTTGTCTGCGACCTTGGGGCCGAGCAGCGCTTCGAGGCCGCGCCCGAGGCCCTTGGGTTTTTTGGTGACCATGCTTTCCTTACTTAATCGCTGTGGGAGCTTGCGCTCGCAAATACAAGACTTTCTGCTGCGAGCCAGGCGCTGTGCGCTCTTCCGTTGCAAACAGATCGGTCTTGGCTCTAACCAAGTCCGAGAGCTTCTTAAAACCGTAGTGCCGCGAATCAAAGTCTGGCTGGAGCTTGGTTAGATAACTGCCAAACGTGCCCAAGTGGGCCCAACCAGAATCGTCAACCGAACTTTCTAGCGCTTGCATCACGAACTCACGAGGAAAGACTTGAGCAGCGCCGTCAGCGAGAGAAGAAGTCACCGACACAGGTAACGCCGGGGGTTCAGGCAGTTGAGCTGGAGCTACCTGCTGTGCCTGAGGCGCGGCGGCAGGAACCGATGGGCGGAAAATTTCGGTGAATACAAACTTGTGGCACGCGTTTCGGAACGGCTCTGGTGTTTTCTTTTCGCCAAAACCAAAGACAGTAAGACCTTCCTCTCTCAGCCGAACCGCCAGTCCTGTGAAATCACTATCACTCGTCACCAAACAGAAGCCATCAAATTTGCGTGTGTACAGCAGATCCATCGCATCGATGATCATCGTGCTATCAGTGGCGTTTTTTCCTGTGGTGTAAGCGAACTGCTGCACTGGTTTGATGGAATGCTGGTTCAAAACCTTCTTCCAGGAAGCGCTAGCGGGAGAAGTGAAATCGCCATAAATGCGCCGCACTGCTGCTTCGCCATACCTCGCAATCTCGGCGAGCAAACCTTCGATAACGGCGGCCTGGGCGTTGTCGGCGTCGATTAAGACAGCCAGCCGCAAAGTGGGCTCTTCAGTCTCCAACTTGACCACAGTTCTCTGACCGCCCATCACGCTTCCCTCTCTATAAGTTCTTGCAGCCAGCCGCGCCCCTCGTCCCAGTCGCCCAGCCCCGATTCGGCATTGATGTGCCCGCGCTCGCCATAGTCCACAAAGCGCGCGCCCCAGGCGGTGCCCAGGGCCTGCACGCGTTCGAAGCTGCAGTACGGGTCATTCCGGCTGCCCACCAGCACGGCAGGGAACGGCAGCGGCTGGCGCGCGATGGGCGCCCAGCCCGGAATCATCTCGGCCAGGTCGGGCCGCTCCACGTCGCCCGGGGCCACCAGCAGCGCGCCCTGCACCTTGGCCGCGTGGCGGGTGTGCGTGGCCCACCAGGCGGTGAGGATGCAGCCCAGGCTGTGGGCCACCAGCAGCACCGGGCCATCGGTATCGGCCACGGTCTCTTCCAGGCGGGCCGACCAGTCGCCGCGCAGCGGGCGCATCCAGTCGTGCTGCTCCACGCGCTGGTCGCCGTGCAAGGCTTCCCAGCGGCTTTGCCAATGGTCGGGGCCGGAGTTCTGCCAGCCGGGCAGAAGCAAGATGCGGGGGGTTTGTTTCACTATTGTTTTGATAGCTGTCAGCGCTTATTCATCAAGCGCTGGGGGCCATTTTTGCCATGGATGCGGCAGCGGCAGGCATGGTCTGCACGCGCTGCACCATCTCTTGCGCAAACTCGATGAACGACTGGCTGCCCTTGGCGGCCGGGTCGAACACCACGCCGGGCAGCCCGTAGCTGGGCGCTTCGGCCAGGCGCACGTTGCGCGGGATCACGCTGTTGAACACCTTGTCGCCGAAGTGGCCCTTGAGCTGGTCGCTGACCTGCTGCTGCAGGGTGATGCGCGGGTCGAACATCACGCGCAAGAGGCCAATGATCTGCAGGTCGGCGTTCAGGTTGGCATGCACCTGCTTGATGGTGTTGACCAGATCGGTGAGGCCTTCGAGCGCGAAGTATTCGCACTGCATGGGCACGATCACGCCGTGCGCGCTGCACAGGCCGTTGAGGGTGAGCATGCTCAAAGACGGCGGGCAGTCGATGAGCACGAAGTCAAAGTCGGCATCCGCCTCGGCCAGCGCGGCCTTGAGGCGCTTTTCGCGGTGCTCCAGCGTCACCAGTTCCACCTCGGCGCCCGCCAGTTCGCGGTTGGCGCCCAGCACCCAATAGCCGCAGGGGTCCGACAGCACGGCCGCCTCTTTGACCGAGGCGGATTCGAGCAGCACGTCGTACACCGTGAGGTCGAGGCCGCGCTTGTCCACACCCGAGCCCATGGTGGCGTTGCCCTGCGGGTCCAGGTCCACCATCAGCACGCGCTGGCCGATCTTGGCCAGGCCGGCAGCGAGGTTGACGGTGGTGGTGGTCTTGCCCACCCCACCCTTTTGATTGGCAACGCAAAAGATCTTGGCCATGTGGGTGCTGCAGTTCGTGTGGTGTTACTTGGAGATGGCCAGCTTGATGCCAAAGCCGATCAGGAAGACGCCGGCCAGTTTTTCCAGCACGCGGCCGATGCGCGGGTTGGCGCGCATGCGCTCGGCCAGGTGGTGGGTGAGCAGCACGGCGACCAGGCCGTAGAGAAAGGTCAGCACCGCCACGGTGGCCGCCATCACGCCGAAGGTGAGCAGGCCCTGGTGGCGGGCCGGATCCACAAACAGCGGGAAGAACGCCATGTAGAACACGATGGCCTTGGGGTTAAGCAGGGTGATGAGCCCCGCCTGCCGAAAGTAGTGGCGCGGCTGGATGTTGAGAATGGGCTGCGCGCCGGGCTTGGCCGTGAGCATCTTGAACCCCAGCCAGGCCAGGTAGGCCGCGCCCAGCCACTGCACCGCATGGAATGCCGCCGGGTAGGTGGCGAGCAAGGCGGCCACCCCTGCCACGGCCGCCCACATCAGCACCTGGTCGCCCGCGATGACACCCAAGGTGGCAGCGAGCCCGCCGCGCACGCCGCCCTTGCTGGTGGAGGTGATAAGCGCCAGATTGCCCGGCCCCGGGATGGCGAGGAACAACACGATGGCGGCGACAAAGGCGCCATAGTCTGCAATGCCGAACATGGGGACTCCCGGGGGTTGCTGGGGGGTGCGGCACTTCTTGGCGCACCCGAGTGAGGGCCTGAGTTTACGCGACCCCCCTGCCCCAGGGCGCTGAAAAGTCGGCCCCGGCGTACAAGAGGGCTGATGCCGTCAGGCAGGCTTCATCCAGACGATGCAGCGCTCGGCATCCAGCCCCGGCACGGCCAGCTGTTCCACGTGAAACACCGCCACGTCGGCAGGCAGCGCGGCGATTTCGTCTTCGGGGTGTTTGCCCTTCATGCCCAGCCACACACCGTGGGGCGCGGCCAGCGCGCTGCGCGACCAATTCACGAAATCCGGCAGCGACGCAAATGCACGGCAGCTGATGATGTCAAAGGGCGTGGTCAGCGTCTCCACCCGCGCATGCACGCCATGCAGGTTGCGCAGCTTGAGGGCCACCGCCGCCTGCTGGATGAACGCCGCCTTCTTGCCCACCGTGTCCACGCAGCTCACATCCACGTCGGGGCAGCAGATGGCAAATACCACGCCGGGCAGGCCGCCGCCCGACCCCACATCCAGCAGCTTCACCGCTGCCACCCTCCCGCCCTGCTGCAAACCCACTACATGCCGACGCAACGAAGCCACGGCAGCCAGGCTGTCCAGCAGGTGGTGCGTCATCATTTCCTGCGGGTCGCGCACGGCGGTCAGGTTGTAGACCTTGTTCCACTTCTGCAGCAGCGCCAGAAAGTCCATCAGCGAAGCGACCTGCGCATCGCTCAGGCCCAGGGCCAGTGCTTTCGCGCCGGCTTCCAGCTGGGCACGCAGCGTGTCCGGGTGCATCGCTGCGCTCATGCCGTCTCGCCCTCGGTCTTGGGCGCTGGGGCGGCCGGCGAAGCGGCAAAGTCCTTGAACCCGCCCTTCTTCAAATGCACCATCAAGAGCGAGATGGATGCGGGCGTGATGCCCGTGATGCGCGAAGCATGGCCCAGGGTTTCGGGCCGGTGGCGGCTCAGCACCTGGCGCGCCTCGATGCTCAGCGCGGTGACCTGCATGTAGTCCAGGTCGGGCGGCAAGCGCAGCTTTTCGAAATGCGCGGCGCGCTCCACCTCACCCTTCTGGCGGTCAATGTAGCCTGCGTACTTGGCGGCAATCTCCACCTGCTCCAGCACCGGCTCGCTCAGGTCGCCCAGGGTTTCACGTGAAACATCGGCGGATGCGTACTTGCCGCCGTCCATCGACACCAGGTTGGCGTAACTCACATCGGGGCGGCGCAGCAGTTCGAACAGGTTGTATTCGTGCTCGATGCTCTTGCCCAGCACGCGCTCGGATTCGGCCGCAGGCAGGTTGCGCGGATTCACCCAGGTGGCCTTGAGGCGTTCTGTCTCACGTGAAACCGCATCGCGTTTGCGGCTGAACGCATCCCAGCGCGCATCGTCGACCAGGCCCATCTGCCGCCCCACCTCCGTCAGGCGCATGTCCGCGTTGTCCTCGCGCAGCTGCAGGCGGAACTCGGCCCGGCTGGTGAACATGCGGTAGGGCTCGGTCACGCCCTTGGTGATCAGGTCGTCCACCAGCACGCCCAGATAGGCCTCGTCCCGGCCCGGCAGCCAGGGCGCATCGCCCCGGCACTGCAGCGCGGCGTTGATGCCTGCGAACAGCCCCTGGGCCGCCGCCTCTTCATAGCCCGTGGTGCCATTGATCTGCCCGGCAAAGAACAGGCCCTGGATCTGGCGCGTCTCAAAGCTGCTCTTGAGCGAGCGCGGGTCGAAGTAGTCGTACTCAATGGCGTAGCCGGGGCGCAGGATGTGCGCGTTCTCCAGCCCCGGCATGCTGCGCACCAGCTCGTACTGGATGTCGAACGGCAGGCTGGTGCTGATGCCGTTGGGGTAGACCTCGTGCGTGGTCAGGCCTTCGGGCTCCAGAAAGATCTGGTGGCTGTCCTTGTCGGCAAAGCGGTTGATCTTGTCTTCGACGCTGGGGCAGTAGCGCGGGCCCACACCCTCGATCTTGCCGGTGAACATGGGGCTGCGGTCAAAGCCGCTGCGAATGATGTCGTGCGTGCGCTCGTTGGTGTGGGTGATCCAGCAAGGCACCTGTTGCGGGTGCATCTGCGCATTGCCCATGAAGCTGAACACCGGCACCTGGCCCTCGTTCACGCCGCCGGGCATGCCGTCGCCGGGCTGCTCGGTGCATTTGGAATAGTCGATGCTGCGCCCGTCGATGCGCGGGGGCGTGCCGGTTTTCAGGCGGTCTTGCGGCAGTTGCAGTTCCTTCAGGCGCGCCGACAGCGACACGGCGGGTGGGTCCCCCGCCCGGCCCGCCGCATAGTTGTTCAGTCCCACATGGATCTTGCCGTCGAGGAACGTGCCCGCCGTCAGCACCACCGTGCGGCTGCGAAACCGTATACCCACCTGCGTCACGGCGCCCACCACCCGGTCGCCCTCCACCATCAGGTCGTCCACCGCCTGCTGGAACAGCCACAGGTTGGGCTGGTTCTCCAGCATGCGGCGGATGGCGGCCTTGTAAAGAATGCGGTCGGCCTGGGCCCGCGTGGCGCGCACCGCAGGGCCTTTGGAGCTGTTGAGAATGCGGAACTGGATGCCCCCCTCGTCCGTGGCCAGCGCCATGGCCCCGCCCAGCGCGTCCACCTCTTTCACCAGGTGGCCCTTGCCGATGCCGCCGATCGAAGGGTTGCAGCTCATCTGCCCCAGCGTCTCGATGTTGTGGGTCAGCAGCAGCGTTTTGCTGCCCATGCGGGCGGCTGCCAGCGCGGCCTCGGTGCCGGCATGGCCACCGCCGACGACGATCACATCAAATTCCTGGGGGTACAACATGGGGAACACTCCGGGGCCCGGCGGGCCCAATGGTCAAACCGCCCGCCTGAAAGCGACGCGGGCAACCCGCGATTTTCCCACTTTGCGTTCGCCACGTCGCGGGCCGGGTCACGGCCGGGGTGTTCCACGTGAAACATGCTTGCAGGAATCCTGCCCCGTGCCTGTGCTTCAATCGCAGGCACCATGCCCCACACCACCCCCCCTTCCTCCTCCCTGCTCATCTTTGCCGGCAGCACGCGCCAGCAGTCCTTCAACCGCAAGCTGGCCCACGCCGCTGCCGCCATTGCGCGCGACGCGGGCGCCAGCGTCACGCTGCTGGAGCTGTCCGACTTCGACATCCCGCTGTACAACGCCGACCTCGAAGCCCAGGGCACGCCGGCCGATGTGATGCGGCTCAAGGAAATCCTGTGGCAGCACCCGGCCTGGGTGATCTGCTCGCCCGAATACAACGGCAGCTACACCGCCCTGCTCAAGAACACCATCGACTGGGCCTCCAGCCCCGTCAAGGGCGATCCGGACTGGCAGGACGGCGGCAAAAGCTTTCGCGGCAAGGTGGTGGGCATGCTCAGCGCCTCGCCCGGCGCCCTGGGCGGCCTGCGCTCGCAAAGCCACCTGGCGCCGCTGCTGATCAACGCCGAATGCTGGCTGGCGCCCAAGGCGTTTGCGCTGGGATCGGCCGGCAGCGCGTTTGACGAGAGCGGCGCCTTGATCCAGCAAACCCACCGCGACCGCGTGCGCGCCGTGGTGGACCAGGTGCTCTGGGCATCGGCCCGCCTCCGGCCCGACGCCGGCCAGTAAGGCACCCTGGCCATGAACTGCCGCCCCGGCTGCGGCGCGTGTTGCACCGCGCCATCCATCAGCTCGCCCATCCCCGGCATGCCGTTGGGCAAGCCCGCCGGGGTTCGCTGCATTCAGCTGGACGATGCGGCCCGCTGCCGCATCTTTGGCCAGCCCGGGCGGCCGGCGGTGTGTGGCGGGCTCATGCCGTCGGCGGAAATGTGCGGCCCCGACGCCGAGCATGCGTTGCAATTTCTGACCCGGCTGGAGCGGATGACGCAGCCCGGCTGACGGGCTGCGGCCGCTCGCCGGCACGCCAGGGCGCCAGCACGCAGAAGGTGCGGGCGCGTCCGGCGGCGCCCCCCTTCCCGGCGCTCACGTCTCAGTTCATGGAGTGCAGGCCGACCTTGTTGCCCTCGGTGTCGATCAAGTGCGCAAAATGGCCAAAGCCGTTGCCGATGTCCGTCTTGGGCACGGCCACCTGGCCGCCAGCGGGCACGACGCGCGCCAGCATGGGCGCCAGATCATCCCCGCCGTTGAGGTACACCATCGTTCCGCTTTGCGAAGGCACACTGCCCTCGCCCTGAACGATTGCACCGCCCACGGCGCCGGGCTCTGACGACAGCATGCCCATCGTCATCCCGCCCATCTCCAGCGGCGCGATGCTGATACCCAGCACGGCTTCATAAAAAGCCTTTGCGCGGGCAAAGTCGGTCACAGGGATTTCAAACCAGTTCAGGGCATGGGTCATGGCAGGCTCCAGGTGGGGCGCAAACGCCGGTGAGGGATTCACCAGACAACGAGGCGCCCGCCATGCTCGCCGAATGGGGCACGCGTGGCAAGCAGGGTGGCGCAGGGCTGCGCGGGGATGCAGGAGGGTGGAGGCACGCCGCAAGCGCACCCCGGCGCCCCAGATCCTGGCCTTGACAGGAACCAAGCATAAAAAGGCCTTCAGCGCTTATCCATCAACACTTTATAGCTACAAAATAAATAGCATACAGACTTTGCCCCTGTCACAACGCGCCGCACCCGGCCGTCTCGGCCTCTGAGGGCACCCATCGGCTCGGATGGGGCGCACACTTCGTCCCACGGCCATGACTTTGATGACCAGCACCACCCCCACCGATCCCTTCTCCGCCCTGCGCCCGCGCCTGTTCGGCATCGCCTACCGCATGCTGGGCGTGCGCGCCGACGCCGAAGACGTGCTGCAGGACGCCTGGCTGCGCTGGAGCCGGCAGGACCCCACCGCGCTGCAGTCGGCTGAGGCCTGGCTAGTGACCGTGGTCACGCGCTTGTCCATCGACCGGCTGCGTGCGCTGAAGGCCGAGCGCGAGGCCTACGTGGGCTGGTGGCTGCCCGAGCCGCTGGTGGAAGCGCTCGACGAGCGCACGCCCGAGTCCACCGCCGAGCTGGCGGGTGAGCTGTCGGTCGCCTTTCTGCATGTGCTGGAGCGCCTGGGCCCCGAGGAGCGCGCGGCCTTCCTGCTGCGCCAGGTGTTCGACTACGACTACCCCGACATCGCCGCCCAGCTGGGCAAGACCGAGGCCGCCTGCCGCCAGATGGTGCACCGCGCGAGCGAGCGCGTGCAACAGGCGCGCACCCGCTTCGAGGTGCCGCAGGGCGTGCACCACCAGCTGCTGCAGCGCTTCATGCAGGCCGCAAAAAGCGGCGACCGCGTCGCCATCGAGTCCCTGCTGAGCGAAGACGCGCTGCTGATCGGCGACGGTGGTGGCAAGGTGGCCGCGTTCCCCCGGCCGCTGCTGGGCCGCTTCCGCATCGCCATGCTGTACTGGGCGCAGCAGCGCCGCCTGGGCGAGCAATTGGCCTACCGCATGGCACTCATCAATGGCAAGCCGGGGCTTCTGCACTACGCCAACGGCCGCCTCGATTCGGCGCAGGCCTTTGAGACCGATGGCGCGCAGATCGTGGCGATCTATGCGGTGCGCAACCCCGACAAGCTGGCAGGTATCCCGCACACGCTGGACTGAATCTGACGAAACACGGCGGAGCCTGTCACAGAGCGGCAGGCCGGGGCGTCTTGAAGGGTATGGAGGGCAGCACACTAGTCCACCCCATCCACACCACCCGCCAGGAGCCTTCCATGTCCGCGTCGCAACACACCGCCCGCCTCCCCTACCACCAGCTGTCCTCCAAGGCCTTCATGGGCCTGGTGAACCTGTCCGAAACCCTCAAGAAGGGCCCGCTGGGCACACGCCTGGCCGAGCTGGTGTTCTTGCGCGTCTCGCAAATCAACGGCTGCGCCTACTGCATGGACATGCACTGGCACGTGCTGGTCAAAGAGGGCATGGAGCCGCGCCACCTCAACGCCGTGGCCGGCTGGCGCGAGGCGCCCTTTTTCAGCGAGCGCGAGCGCGCGGCCCTGCGCTGGGCCGAGATCCTGACCGCCACGCCGCACAGCGACGCGAGCGACGAGGAATTTGCGCGGCTCAAGGCGCAGTTCAACGACACCGAGATCACCGAGCTGGGCTTTGCCATCGGCGTCATCAACGCCTGGAACCTGATCAACGCGGGCATGCGCGCGCCGATTCCGGAAAAGCCTGCGGTGTAAAAACAAGCAAAAACCGGCTCCAGCGCTTATCCATCAAGCGCTGACAGCTATCATTTTTGCAAGCCCAGGGCACGCCGCAGCGCCAGGCAGCGGGTGTAGCCTTGCTGACAGACCCTCGGGTTGCGCGGGCCTACAGTGGCGTCTCCATCTGAACACACCCCCACTGGAGACAAGCCCCATGCTCACCATCCCCTCGCTGAAATCCAGCGTCAGCGCCGAAGAATGGCAACTGCGCTGCGACCTGGCGGCCTGCTACCGCCTGGTCGCGCTGTACGGCTTCAGCGACCTGGTCTTCACCCACATCAGCGCCAAGCTGCCCGAGTCGGTGTCGGGCGCGGGCGAGCACCAGTTCCTCATCAACCCCTATGGCCTCATGTTCGAGGAGATCACGGCATCGAGCCTGATCAAGGTGGACATGCAGTGCAACAAGCTGCACGACTCGCCCTTCCCGGTGAACCCCGCGGGTTTTGTCATCCACAGCGCGGTGCACGAGGCGCGGCCCGAAGCGGGCTGCGTGCTGCACACCCACACGCGCGCGGGCGTGGCGGTGAGCGCGCAGCAATGCGGCGTGCTGCCCATCAGCCAGCAGAGCACCTTCGTGCTGGCCTCGCTGGCCTACCACGCCTACGAAGGCGTGGCCTTCCGCGACGAGGAAAAGCCGCGTCTGCAGGCCGACCTGGGCCGGGCCAACTTTCTCATGCTGCGCAACCACGGACTGCTCACCGTGGGCAAGACGATTGCCGACGCGTTTCTGTCGATGTACACCTTCGAGAACACCTGCCGCATCCAGCTCGATGCCCAGGCCGGAGGGGCACTGACCGAGGTCGACCCGCAGATCGTCAGCGGCGTGGCCCAGGCCATGCGCGTGCAGACGGGGGGCCTGGGCGGGGCGTTTGCCTGGCCCGCGCTGCTGCGCAAGGTGCAGCGCGAGGCGCCGGGCTACGACAGCTGACAGGCGGCCGGTACCGAGGCGCTTGCGCCCCGGTGCCTGCAGAAATCCGGCGCAGCGCATAGCATCGGCGGTTTCCGACCACCGTTTTCAAGGACCGATCCATGAAGCTGTACTACTCCCCCGGCGCCTGCTCGCTCTCGCCCCACATCGCCCTGCATGAAGCGGGCCTGGCCCACACCCCCGTGCTGGCCAGCACCAAGAGCCACAAGCTGCAGGACGGCACCGACTACTACGGCATCAACCCGCTGGGCTACGTGCCCCTGCTGGAGCTGGACAGTGGCGAGCGCCTGCGCGAAGGCCCGGCCATCGTGCAGTACATCGCCGACCAGGCGCCGACCAAAAACCTCGCGCCCGCCCACGGCACCATGGAGCGCTACCGCCTGCAGGAGTGGCTCACCTTCATCGGCACCGAAGTGCACAAGGGCTTCAGCCCCCTGTTCAACCCCGCCACGCCCGACGAGTACAAAACCATGGCGCGCGAAAAGCTGCTGCAGCGCCTTCAGTGGGTGGACAGCCAGCTCGAAGGCAAGCAGTACCTCATGGGTGACACCTTCACCGTGGCCGACGGCTACCTGTTCACCGTGACCAACTGGGCCAAACCCACCAACCTCGACCTCTCGGGCCTGGCGAACCTGGCGGCGTACCGCGAGCGCGTGGGTGCCCGCCCGGCCGTGCAGGCGGCGATGAAGGCCGAGGGCCTGCTGAAGTAGGGACACCCCCCTGAGGCGCTGCGCGCCTTCCCCCCGCTCTCGCTACGCTGCGCTGCGCGGGCAGGGGGACAACGCCCTCGCTGCGGGGCGGCCCTTGCTCGGCGTTTCTGGCCTGGGCCGCGCCAGGATCAATGGGGCGCGCACAGCTCAACGCACGACCAAAACTCAAGATACGCTACAGCGGCTTCTGCCGCCACGCCACCACCGCACCCACCCACAGCGCACAGGCCGAAAACACCAGCCCGCGCGCCAGGCCGCCCGGGCCGTCGGCGATCCAGCCCACGACGGTGGGGCCCACGATCTGCCCGGCGGCAAACACGATGGTGAACGCGCTGATGCCGCTGGCCCACAGCGCCTGCGGAAGGTTGTGCCGCACCAGGGCCGTGGTGGACGCCACCACCGACAAGAACACCCCGCCAAACAGCAGGCCCGACGCCAGCACCACGGGCCAGGCCGACGTGAGCGCGGGCAGCACGGTGGCCACGCCCAGCAGCGCGTTCAGCCGCGCCAGCGCCTCGCCGCCCCGGCTGCGGTCCAGCAGGCCCGCCCAGATGCGCGACGACACCACCACCGCCAGGCCCAGCAGCGCATAGAACGCGGTGACGGCGCCGCCGCTCGCGCCCTGCTCGCGCAGCAGCGCCACCACAAAGGTCATGTAGCCGATATAGCCCACGCCGAACAGCGTGTACCCCAGCAGCGCAGGCGCCAGGGCGCGCCAGCGCACGCGGGCCGGCGGGGGCGTGAGGTTGAACGCCGTAGGGCTGGTGGGCGGGGGCGCCAGCGCCTGCAGCGCCCGGGCCGGCCAGCACAGCAGCGCCGTGGCCGCCACGCAGGCCACGGCCAGCGCCCACCACGCCCAGGCCCAAGGGTGCGGCGCAGCAGATGCGGCACCCAGCACTGCGGGCACCAGCAGCGCCGACAGGCTGATGCCCCAGCCCGTGCCGCCGTAGTACAGCCCCAGCAGCAGCCCGCTGCGTGCCGGATCGTGCGCGCCCAGCCGCGCGGCCAGCAGCCCTCCGGCAATGAACACCAGCGCGCTCGCCACCCCGGCCAGCAGCCGCTGCACCAGCAGCAGCGACGCATCGGTGAAAAAGCCGCTGAGCGCCATGAACACCGAGGCCAGCACCGCGCCCGCCACCAGCACCCGGCCCGGCGGGGCGCGGCGCAGCAGCAGCGGCGTGGCCAGCGCGCCCAGCAGGTAGCCCAGCGCGTTGGCGGTGTTCATGCCCCCGGCCAGCGTGTACGACCAGCCCAGGTCGTCCCGCATGGGCGGCAGCAGCAACGCATAGGAAAACCGCGTGATGCCCAGCGAGATCGCCGCCCCCATCGACAGCGCCACGGCGAGCCACAGGGCAGGAATGGGCGCCGGGGCGGCGGCAGAAACATCAACCGGGGTGGGGCGTGTGGACATGGCTTTTTGATTCTGCCGCACACCGGCGGATCGCGCCCGGCCCCAGGCGTCCCCCGCACAGCCCCGCGCGGTTATCACAAAAGCAGAAGCCTTGTTGACGCATCTGTGCTGCAGGTTTTGCGCTGCAGCATTACGCTTGCGCCCGTTCCATCATTGGTTTGCACCCCATTTTTTCTCTCTCAGAAAGCCCCGACCCATGCCTTTCCTGTCCGATCCCGTGAAAGCCGGTGACCTGCAACTGGCCAACCGCATCGCCATGGCGCCGCTCACGCGCAACCGCTCTCCCAACGCCATTCCCACCGATCTGGTGGCCACCTACTACACCCAGCGCGCCAGTGCCGGCCTGATCATTTCGGAGGCCACCGCCATCAGCCAGCAGGGCCAGGGCTATGCCGACGTGCCGGGTCTGTATGCCCCCGAGCAGATCGCGGGCTGGAAGAAGGTGACGTCGTCCGTGCACGCGGCGGGCGGCAAGATCGTGGTGCAGCTGTGGCACGTGGGCCGTGTCTCGCACACCGACCTGCAGCCCGGCAACGCCGCACCCGTGGCGCCCTCGGCCGTGCAGGCCAATACCAAGACCGTGCTCATCAAGGATGGCGTGCCCACGTTCACACCCACCTCCATGCCCCGCGCGCTGGAGCTGGCCGAAATTCCCGGCATCGTGGCCGACTACCGCCGCGCCGCGCGTGCCGCCATCGATGCGGGCTTTGACGGGGTGGAGATCCACGCCGCCAACGGCTACCTCATCGACCAGTTTCTCAAGACCGGCGCCAACCAGCGCACCGACGCCTACGGCGGCAGCATCGACAACCGCGCGCGCCTGCTGCTGGAAGTGACGAAGGCCGTCACCGAAGAAATCGGCGGCGGCCGCACCGGCATCCGCCTGTCGCCCGTCACGCCTGCCAACGACATCGTCGATGCCGACCCGCAACCGCTGTTCGACTACGTGGTGCGCCAACTGGGCCCGCTGGGCCTGGCCTACCTCCACCTCATCGAAGGCGCCACCGGCGGCCCGCGCGAGGTGGAAGGCCGCCCGTTCGACTACGCCGCCCTCAAGGCCGCCTACCGCGCTGCTGGCGGCCAGGGCGCCTGGATGGTGAACAACGCCTACGACAAGACCCTGGCGGAAACCGCGCTGGCCCATGGTGCCGACATCGTGGCCTTCGGCCGGCCCTTCATCGCCAACCCCGACCTGGTGCAACGCCTGAAGACCAACGCCCCGCTCAACGAGGTGAACCGTGCCACGCTGTACGGTGGCGGCGCCGAGGGCTACACCGACTATCCGGCGCTGAGCGCCTGACGACGCGGGGCGCAGCGGTGTGCCATCGCGCTCCGCCCTTGTCTACCGTTCGGGCTGAGCCCGTCGAAGCCTTGCACAGCGCTTCAACCCGCTCAGCGTGAACGGTTTTGGTTTTGTAGTGGCAGTGGCGTGCGCAGACGACTCACCCCAGCCCTATCGGACTGGGAGCCCGCATCATGATGCGGGTGAACAGCCGGTCATAGGCCGCATCGCGCGGCTTGCCCGGGGCCAGCGGGTTGGTGTTGCTGGCAAAGGCCGCGTCGATGGCCACCCAGTCGCCCGGCTGCAGGCTTTCCTGCGCCGCCGGCAGCACCACGGTTTCTTCCAGCCGCATGTGGTCCAGGTAGAAGCGGATGTACTTCTGCAGCGCCTGGGCAAATACCTCACGCCGCGCATCGCCCATCAGCTCCCAGCCCAGCAGCAGGTGCTGCAGTTCACGCACCGCTGCTTCACCGCCAGCATGCTCACGCTCCAGTTGCGCAATGGTCTCTGCGGCCTGGGGAGAGCGCTCGGCCACCCGGGGGAACAGCCACTGCGATTCCTTGGGGTGGTGCTGCCGTTCGGGAAACTCGTCGATATAGAACAGCATCGCCCGCATCACATCAAAAAACGCAGCCGGCTCGTCGCCCGGGCCCTGGTCCAGCATCAGGCGCAGGGAGTGGAGCACGGCCGACAGCGACGCATGCTCTTCGCGAATGGTTCGCAGGCTGATCGATGGCATGGCGCACGCTCCCGCAGAGTGAACAACAGGGCCAAGGGTGCCACGGCAGCGCGCTGCCGCCCATGATGCAAGTCAACAAACCGGGTGCAAGAGCGCGGCAATGCACGGTTGCGCAGCAGCAGCACCCGCCAAAAAAACAAAGGCCCTGCAAGCCAGGCCTGCAGGGCCTTGTGCACGGTGCACGCGCAGTGCACCGGGGGTATAGAAGAACTCAGCGCGTCAGTCGGGCCGGGGTGGGGCCTGCGGCCAGCGCCTGGGATTCCGATGGGTACGGCGCGGCCACGGCGCGGGGGGTGTGGTGTTGGCCATGTCCCATGGCCTCTGCCAGGCGGAACTGCTGCACCACCTGCGACAGGCGGGCGGCCTGCTCGCGCAGCGACTCGGCGGCGGCGGCCGACTCTTCCACCAGCGCAGCGTTCTGCTGCGTCATGCGGTCGATCTCGCCCACCGAGCTGTTCACCTGGCCAATGCCGGCCGACTGCTCGGACGCTGCGGCCGTGATCTCGCCAATGATGTCGCCCACGCGCTGCACGCTGCTCATGATGTCCTTCATGGCCGTGCCGGCTTCTTCCACATGGCGCACACCGCCGTCCACCGCCGTCACGCTGCTCTGGATCAGGCCCTTGATGTCGCTGGCCGCCGCCGCGCTGCGCTGCGCCAGGCTGCGCACTTCGCTGGCCACCACGGCAAATCCCCGGCCCTGCTCGCCAGCGCGCGCGGCCTCCACCGCCGCGTTCAGCGCCAGGATGTTGGTCTGGAACGCGATGCCTTCGATGACCTGGATGATGTCCACGATCTTGCGCGAGCTGCCGCTGATGGCTTGCATGGTCTGCACCACCTCGCCCACGGCCGCGCCGCCGTGTTGCGCGATCTGCGAGGCCTTGACGGCGAGCTGGCTGGCGGACCCGGCGCGCTCGGCGTTCTGGCGCACGGTGGCGGTGAGCTGCTCCATGCTGGCGGCGGTCTGGGTGAGCGAGGAGACCTGGTCTTCGGCATGGCGCGACAGGTCGGTGTTGCCATGGCCGATGTCCGCTGCAGACGTGCTGATGGCATCGGCGTCCTGCTTGATGCGCGCCACCAGGTCGGTCAGCGTGTCTTCCATGGTGCCCAGCGCCTCCAGCAGCCGGCCGAAGTCCCCTTTCAGCTCGGAGCTGAATTCCTGGCTCAGGTCGCCCGATGCCACAGTCTCCGCAATCAGGATGGCCTGGTTCAGCGGCGCCACGATGCCCGCGCGCAGGCTGACCACGGCCACCAGCGCCAGCACAAAGGCGGCCAGGCTGCAGCCGATGACCCAGGCGCGGGCGCTTTGCAGGTGCGCCAGCGCCGCCGAGCCGCCGGGCAGCGCCTGCTGCGCGGCACCGATCTGAGACAGCGCCGTGGCCATCAACAGCAATACCAGCAGCGCCAGGCTGCCAAACGCCAGGGCCAGGCGCGTTCCGATCTTGAGGTTGCTCAGCATGTCTCGGGGGGCGTTTCAACGCCTGCAGGGATGTTTTTGGGGAGGAAGACGGGCGGATGAGAGGCGCGCGATGCACCAGCGCAAGATGCTAGCAACGAAACGCTTTGGTGGGGGCGCGCCCGCGTACGTACATCCCACAATCGCCAGGCCTCAGCCGGAATGCCCCGCGCCCCGCGCCCAGCCGGGCGGCAAGCGGCCGGGCGGTCTGAGACAATCCCCGGGTGGACATCTCCAATCTCATCCAAACCGTTCTGATCTACGCCCTGCCGGTGCTGTTTGCCATCACCGTGCACGAGGCGGCCCATGGCTATGCCGCGCGCCACTTTGGCGACAACACGGCCTACATGATGGGGCGCATCACGCTCAACCCGCTCAAGCACATCGACCCGGTGGGCACCATCCTGATGCCGGTGATGCTGTATTTCGCGACCTCCGGCGCTTTCCTGTTCGGCTATGCCAAGCCGGTGCCGGTCAACTTCGGCAACCTGCGCAACCCCAAGCAGCACATGATCTGGGTGGCGCTGGCGGGGCCCGCGTCCAACTTCTTCCAGGCGATTGCCTGGGCCGTGCTGCTGGTGGTGCTGGTCGGCACGGGGGTGGACGAGCGCTTCTTCGTGGAGATGGCCCGCGCCGGCGTGCTGGTCAACCTGGTGATGTGGGCGTTCAACCTGTTTCCGCTGCCGCCGCTCGATGGCGGGCGCATTCTGGTGGGCCTGCTGCCCTGGCGCCAGGCGCACTGGGTGTCGCGCATCGAGCCCTACGGCTTCTTCATCGTGCTGGCGCTGGTGGTGGCCGGTGTGGTGGGCACGCTGTGGCTGCGCCCGCTGATGTCGCTGGGCTACAGCGCCATCAACCTGCTGATCACGCCGTTGACCGCACTGATCCGCTGAGCGGGCGGCGGCCGCTTTTCTTCCCTCTTTTTTCCTACGCAGATTTCGTTCCCATGAGCATCACGCGCTACCTCACCGGCATCACCACCACGGGCACGCCCCACCTGGGCAACTATGTGGGCTCCATCCGCCCCTCGGTGGCGGCCAGCCTCTCGCCGGGTGTGCAGAGCTTTTACTTTCTGGCCGACTACCACGCGCTCATCAAGTGCGAGGACCCGGTGCGCATCCAGCGCTCCACGCTCGAAATCGCGGCGAGCTGGCTGGCGGCGGGGCTGAACCCCGAGCACGTCACCTTCTACCGCCAGTCCGACATCCCCGAGATTCCAGAGCTGACCTGGCTGCTGACCTGCGTGACCGGCAAGGGCGTGCTGAACCGCGCCCACGCCTACAAGGCCAGCGTGGACAAGAACACGGCGGCCGGCCGCGAGCAGGACGATGGCGTGACGGCGGGCCTGTTCATGTACCCGGTGCTGATGGGCGCAGACATCTTGATGTTCAAGGCGCACAAGGTGCCCGTGGGGCGCGACCAGGTGCAGCACATCGAGATGGCGCGCGACATGGCGGCCAGCTTCAACCACCTGTATGGCGAGCACTTCGTGCTGCCCGAAGCGGCCATCGACGAGCATGTGGCCACCCTGCCCGGCCTGGACGGCCGCAAGATGAGCAAGAGCTACGACAACACGATTCCGCTGTTCTCCAGCCGCGATCAGCTCAAGAAGCTCATCGGCGGCATCCTGACCGACTCGCGTGCGCCCGGCGAGCCCAAGGACACCGAAGGCTCGGCCCTGTTCCAGATCTACCAGGCGTTTGCCACGGCCGACGAGACCGATGCCCTGCGCCGGGCGTATGCCGATGGCATTGCCTGGGGCGACGCCAAGCAGGTGCTGTTCGAGCGCGTGGACCAGGTGATTGCCCCCATGCGCGCGCAGTACGACGAACTCATCCACAACCCGGCGCGCATCGAGCAGACCCTGCTGGCCGGTGCCGAGCGCGCCCGCACGCTGGCCACGCCCTTCATCCGCGAGCTGCGCACGGCCGTGGGCCTGCGCAGCCTGGTGCAGGGTGCCACCGCTGCCAAGCCTGCCAAGGCAGCAAAGGCCGCCCTGCCCGCGTTCAAGCAATACCGCGAGGCGGACGGCCAGTTCTACTTCAAGCTGGTGGATGCCGATGGCCGCCTGCTGCTGCAGAGCACCGGCTTTGCCGCACCCAAGGACGCCGGCCAGGCCATCGCCCGGCTGCAGCGCGAGGGCGCGGGCGCACTGGCCGGGCAACTGGCCGCTGTGGAGGGAGTGAGCGATGCAGATGTGGGCGCCGCGCTGGCAGCGTTGGCGCAGGCGGCGGCGGCTGCCTGAGCATTTGCTCATATTTTTATAGCTCCTAGCGCTTACTGGATAAGCGCTAGAGGCCAAAAACATGCAGACTTTTCAGTCCATGCTGTAGCGCACGCTGGTCCACAACGTGGGGCGTGACGTGCCATGCAGGGGCGCCTGCAGGGTTCCGGCCCAGGCCCAGCGGCGGTCGGACGATTCGCGGAACAGCACCAGGTTGAGGCTCCAGCCCGCGCCCAGCTGCGCGGTGTTGGCCTCGTCGGCAAAGCGGGTGCCCCGGTAGACCAGGGTGAGCAGGGTCATGTCGCGCGCGCCGTGCCGCAGCACGTTGCCCACCACCGCCGTGTGGCGCGGCACGCCGGGCAGCAGGTTGCCCGCGTGCTGCATGCCGGTGTTGCGCGATTGCGCCCAGGTGTAGCTGCCCAGGATGCTCCAGCGCGGGCTCAGCACCCGGTTCACCGCCCCGCCCACTTGGCGCAGGCTGCCTTGGCTGAAGCGCGGGTTGCCGTTGTAGGCGTCGATGGCGACCTGGCCCGAAGCGCTGACGGGCGCGAGTACGCCCGCCCGGTCCGACACCGAAATGCCCAGGTCCGGCACGGCCAGGCGGCCATCGGCCAGCGTGGGGTTGACGATGTGCTGGCTGCTGGCCACGCCCCAGGCAAAGGTGCGCGCGTCGAGCTCCCAGTCCAGCTGCACCGCGCGCTTGCGCGCCAGGCTGCCCAGCCGCTGGTACTGGTGGTCGATGGGGATGGCCCCCACCGCCACGGGCGCCAGCGTGTGGGTGGCGGGCGCGTGCATGCTCTCCACATAGGCCGCGTGCAGCGCCCGGCCCGGGCCGATACGGTACGACAAGCCCAGCCGTGGGCGCGCGCGGCGGGAGTGGCCGCTCTCTGCAATGTTCGGCGGAAAGAAGTCTTCGCCCGAAATGAGGCTGTAGTAGCGGCTCACGGAGCGCGTGTGCAGGCGCGGCCACGCCAGGCCCGCCTCCCAGGCCCAGGGGCCGCGCTGCCACTCGCCCGCCACCCAGGGCATGTCGAAGCGGGCCGTGGTGGCGCCGTCCGAGCCCTCCCAGGGCGCAGCCGTGTCATACAGGCCCGAGAGCCCCTGCGCACGCACATGCTCCCACCCCGCGCTGATGCGCTGGCCGGGCGACTGCACCACATGCCGCAGCATCACGCCGTCCATGGCGTCGCGCACGCGCGAGTCCTGCAGGCCCCAGCCCAGGCTTTCAAAATCCAGCACCCGCCGGTTGGTGTTGCGCGCGTGGTGAAACTTGAGCCAGGTCTGCGCGTCGGCCGACCAGCGCCACGAGCCCCCCGCGTCGGTGCGTGTGCCCTGCGTGCGCGCCACCCCGTCGAAGCGGGCACTGCCGATGTCGATGCCGCCGGGGTAGCCCACGCGGTCCGAATCCCGGTCGTGCACCACAAACAGCCCCAGCGCATCCACGGGCCGCGCCCCCCAGGCCAAGGTCAGGGCGGGCGATGTCAGCCAGTACGAGCCGGTGTCGCGCGGCCACAGGCGCAGCCCGTTGGCCCGCACCAGCCAGGCCATGGGCAGGGTCGAGGCCTCCACGCCCCGCGCGGTCACCGCCCCCGCCAGCGACGAATGCACCGGGTTGCGCTCTGCCGCTGCCACCCATGCGGTTTCACGCCCCGCCGTGCGCAGCACCGGCAGATGCCGCTCACCCACGCCCAGCGCCAGCGGGTCGGCCAGGTAGCCCTGGTACAGCTCGGAGTTGCGGCTGAAGTCGCTCTCGTACCGGTTGGCCATGAAGAAGTGGCTGCCCGCCCAAAGCGGGTAGTACGACTGCTGCGCATAGGCCCGTGCCCAGTGCTCCATGCCGAAGTCGCCCAGGGCCTTGCCGAGGTTGGCCGAGCCCTGGCTGTCGCTGGCCAGCGGGTTCAGCGACTTCAGGTACGGCAGCCGCACCACCGCCTCGCGGGCCGCGCGGATGGCGGCCTCGGCGTCACCACTGTCGTTGCGCATCATCGACTCCACCTGCCAGGGCAGCGGGTCCTTGGGGTCGGCCAACCGGGCGCGCTCCAGTGAATCGAACGCGGCGGCCAGCCCGCCCAACCGGTACTCGGCCACGGCCAGCCACACGTGGGCCTGGGCATAACGCGGCTCGATCACCAGCGCCTTGAGCAACTGCGTGCGCGCCAGCTCCGGGTTGCCCTGCTGCAGCGCCAGAAGGCCTGCACCGGCCAGGCTCACATAGTCGTCACCGGCCAGCGCCAGGGCCGCATCGAAGCCCGCCCGGGCCTCGGCCAGGCGCAGGGCCTCGGTGGCGGCGGTGGCCTGCTCGCCCCGGTAGGCGGGGTGGTCCGGCGCCAGCGCCACCGCGCGCGCCAGGGCCGTGCGCGCGGCAGCCAGGTCGCCGCGCTGCTGCAAAGCACGGCCCAGGCCCCACAGGGCGGCGGCCAGGGGGGCGGCATCCGGCCCGGCCGTGGCGCCTGCCGCCTGGGCCTCGGCGCGGGCCACGGCCTCGCGGTACAGCGCCAGTGCGGCGTCGCCACGGCCCTCCAGGCGGTGCCAGTCGGCGTCGGCCAGCAGCAGCTCCACCGACGTGGGGGCTGCCACCCGGGTGGCATCGAGCCAGGCGCGCGCCTCGGCCCCGCGATCCAGCGCCAGCAGCAGGTCGGCCCGGCGCGCGGCGGTGCGGGCGTCCTGGGTGCGTTGCCACGCACGCGCAAGCCGGGCCTGGGCGGGGTCGATGGCGCCCTCGAACACCTCCAGGTCGGCCAGCACCAGCTCGGCCACAGCGCCGCCCTGCCCCTGGTCGGCCAGCGTGCGCAGGCGCGCGCGCGCCTCGCTCCAGCGCCCGGCATCCAGCGCGGCGCGCACGCTGGCCAAAGGTTCGCCCAGAGCGGGGCGCTGGAACTCTGCCCAGCGGGTGGCGCTGCCCGGGTACGCCATCACCCACTGCACGCGCTCGCGCGGGTTGACCAGCACGCGCTTGACGGGCGCCTGGCCCGGCTCCACATAGCCCTGCTCGGCCGGACCCAGCTGCACGCTGCCCTGAGCGTTGCGCAGCTCCACCTGGCCCGACAGCACGGTGAGCGTGGTGCGCCCGGCCGCGTCCACCTCCACATCCCAGTCGGTGCCGCGCACCACGGCCAGCGCGGCGGGGGTCTGCAGCTGCAGCGCGGCGGGGGCCTTCTTGGTGCGCGCCCACAGGCGCCCGGCGGCCAGCTCCAGCAGGCTGCGCTCGGGCTGAGATTCGCACAGGCGCACCTGGGCGTTGGCCGACATGCGAATCTGCGTGCGGTCTGCCAGCAGCAAGGCCGCCGACGACAGCGCCAGGGTGCGCACATCGGCGCCCGCGCTCAGCTGCTGCGCCAGTGCGGCGGGCGACCAGGGTTCCACACCGGGCGCGCGGGTCTGGCCCTGGCCCGCCAGTGCCACGATCTGCGCCGCCGCTGCGCCCGGCGGTGGCGGCGCGCCGCCGCACTGCGCCCACGCGACCGGCGCGGCGGCCACGCCCAGCCACAGGCCCAGGAGTCTGCGCGGCAGAAGGCATCGAAGCGAAACGCGCGAAAACCGAGGATCGCGGGGTACTACTGACCAGCCCAGGGTGGCCCCCTGGGCGCAGGCGGTAGTACCG
>NZ_JBMIRS010000234.1:0-11604 GCF_049198005.1 Paracidovorax sp. MALMAid1276
GCCCCGTGCAAGCGCCCCCTCTCCCCAACCCTCTCCCGCGAGGGGAGAGGGGGCAGTGGGTCACGCGCGGCGCGCACGACACCCTTTTAGCGAAAGTTCGGCAAGCGCTGCGCGCTTACGTGCTACCGCACGTCACGCGCTGCGTGCGCGGCCTCCCTTTTAGCTCCGGCCCACTGCGTTTCACTTTGCTGCGCAAAGTGAGCCTGCGCTGGAAAGGTGGAAAGGCGCTGCCGCGCCTTCACGGCTACGCCGTTCACGCGCTGCGCGCGCGTCCACCTTTCTATCGAAAGTTCGGCAAGCGCTATCGCGCTTACGTGCTACCGCACGTCACGCGCTGCGCGCCCGGCCTCCCTTTTCTGCCCACGTGCGGGTCCAGCGGATCTGCATCACGCGCAGCAGCACCAGCATGGCGGCGGCGCACACCGCGATGGCCACGAAGCCCCAGAGGTACGAGCCGCTGTACTGGCGCGAGATGCCCATGGCGTTGGGGATGAGGCCGCCGCCCAGGGCGCCGATCTCGCCGATCATGGAGCCGGCCACGGCCGTGGACAGGGGCCAGCGCAGGGGCACCAGCTGGAACAGCGCGCCGTTGCCGGCGCCAAGCGCCGCAAAGCACACCAGGAACAGCAGCATGGTCACCGGCAGCGAGTTCTCTGCCAGGCCGCATAGCACCAGGCTCACGGTGGTGATGGCCAGCACGCCGGTCAGCGTGTTCACGCCGCCCCAGTGGTCCGACAGCCAGCCGCCGAACACGCGCAGCGCTGCGCCCAGGAAGGCGGCCAGCATGGTCAGCTGCCCGGCCTGCACCTTGCTCACGCCGAACTGGTCGTAGAAGTAGCTGGGCAAGAAGGTGGTCAGGCCAATGAAGCCGCCAAAGGTGACGGCGTAGATCAGGCTGAAGGCCCAGCCGTCTTTTTCAAACAGGCAGGCAATGTGCTCGCGGAACGTGGAATGGGGCGACAGGTCGGGGGGCTCCTTGGCAAACACCACCATCACCACTGCAGGCAGGGCCACGCTGATGGCGGCAAAACCATACACCGCCTGCCAGCCGTACGCCTGCGCCAGCGCCGGGGCCAGCAGCGCGGCCACGGCCGTGCCCACGTTGCCCGCGCCCACAATGCCCATGGCCAGGCCCTTGTAGCGCGGCGGAAACGACCCCGCCCCCAGCGACAGTGCCACGCCAAAGCTCGCGCCCGCCACGCCCAGCAGCACGCCCAGGGCCAGCAGGTCGTTGTAGGTGTGCACGAACAGGTAGCCGTATCCCATGGCCACGAAGATGCCGGCCATCTCGACCAGGGTGGCATTCTTGCGGCCGATGTACTGCGCCAGGATGCCCAGCGGAAACCGCATCAGCGCGCCCGCAAAGATGGGGATGGACAGCATCATGCCCATCTGCGTGGGGCTGAGCCGCAGGCTCTCCTGGATGAACGGCGCCATCGCGCCATTGATCACCCAGACCGCACACGAAAAGCCGAAGTAAAGAAACGACGACCACAGCGTGGGCGCGTGGCCGGACTTGAGGAACTCGCGAAATGAAAGCATGGAGGTGTTGTGCAAGGGGCCTGCGGGGATGCAACCCCGTGGCCCGGCCAGTAAACAAAAAAGCGCCTGCACGAAACGCACAGGCCCTGCGGCCACATCGCACTTCGTGAAGACGCCAGCGTCCTGTTCGCCCAATCCGCCATTGCACCGGGCTGATACGCGGTCTCCGTTGACCGCGGGCCATTTCAAGCAATGGCCGTGCCAGCTCGGTGCAAGCCGAAATTTCAATAAAAATACCCTTCAGCGCTTATTGATAAACAAAAGATAGCTACAAATAACATAGCGAATGAGAATCGCAGTGCCCAGATTGGTGCGCTGCAACGTGAGCCGCATGCACGGTGTTGGGGTGTGCACCAATTTGATCCAGCGCAAATCCAGCGCAAGTCCCAGCGCAGAGTCGGTGCATTTACCACTTCGCGGTTTCGCAGAGTCCCTCTACGATGTTTTTGACTTGTCACTGCGCGGTGAAAGTCGGTTCTGAAGTGACAGGCCAACCACAGGAGGGATCCCCATGCGAGTCAATCTTCCGGTCAGCACGCAGGAATATGCATTCCCCAAAGGACAGACCCTGGTGTCCACCACCGATCTCAAGGGCCGCATCCTGTACTGCAACCCGATGTTCATCGAGGTCAGCGGCTACGAGAAAGAAGAACTTCTGGGCCAGCCCCACAACATGATCCGCCACCCCGACATGCCGGAAGAGGCTTTCCGCGACATGTGGGAAACCATCGCGAGCGGCACGCCCTGGTCCGCGCCCGTCAAGAACCGCCGCAAGGACGGCACGTTCTACTGGGTGATGGCCAATGTCACGCCGCTCATGCAGGGCGACCAGCCCACGGGCTACATGTCGGTGCGCACCGAAGCCACGCGCGAGCAGATCCAGGCGGCCGACCAGCTCTACCGCCTGATGCAGGCCGAGAAGCAGGCGGGCCACATCGTGCATACCTTCCGGGCCGGGGTGCTTGTGAAGAAGACGCTGTGGGGCCGCGTGGCCCAGGCGCTGCATTTCGGCGCGCTGGGCAAGATGATGAGCTGCACCGTGCTGCTGGTGGTTGCCTCGTGGTGTGCAGCGCTGGTGGGTGGGCACAGCATGACGGTGGGCTCCGGCGCCGCATGGCTGGCCGTGCTGCTGCTGGCGCTGGGGCTGGCCGTGTACCTGCACCAGGTCACTGTGGCCCCGCTGAGCCAGATGCTGCGCTGGGCCAACCGCATGGCGGCGGGCGACCTGACGCAGAAGATTTCAGCGTCTCGCACCGACACGGTGGGCGACCTGCAGAAGGCGCTCGCGCAGCTCAACGTGAACCTGCTGTCCATCGTGCGCGACGCGCGGCAGGAGAGCGAGCACATGCAGATGTCCACCCACGAGATCGCGCAGGGCAACCAGGACCTGTCGTCCCGCACCGAGGCGCAGGCCAGCAACCTGGAGCAGACGGCGGCGTCGATGGAGGAGATCACCGGCACGGTCAAGCAGACGGCCGAATCCGCGCGCCAGGCAACCGTGCTTGCCACGCAGGCGACGCAGGTGGCCGAGCGCAGCAGCGAGGCCGTCGACAGCGTGGCCAGCACCATGAAGCAGATCCAGACCGCGTCGGGCCGCATCAGCGAGATCACCCAGCTCATCGACAGCATTGCGTTCCAGACCAACATCCTGGCGCTGAATGCGGCCGTGGAAGCCGCACGCGCTGGCGAGCAGGGGCGCGGGTTTGCGGTGGTGGCGTCGGAGGTGCGCAGCCTCTCGCACCGCACGCTGTCGGCCGCCAAGGAGATTCGCCAGCTGATCGACGAATCGGCCACCAAGGTCAGCGAGGGCCACCAGAAAACCGATGCCGCCCAGAAAACCATGACCGAGTCGCTCGAACTCGTGCGGCGCGTGAACACGCTCATCGGCGAGATTCACAGCGCCTCCAACGAGCAGCTCAGCGGCATCTCGCAGGTCAACTCTGCCGTGGCGCAGCTCGACACCATCACCCAGCAAAACGCTGCGCTGGTGGAGGAAAACGCCGCATCGGCCATGCAGCTCAACGGCCAGGCGCAAACGATGACCGAGACCGTGCAGGTGTTCCGCATCGATGCCTCGGCGCCCGCTCAGGCCCAGGACGCCGTGGCCTTGCGCAAGGCGATGAAGTCGTCGTCACAGCGCGCACTGGTGTCCGCGTAATCTTCAGCCTCTCCCCCAGCCTTCGGAAACTGGCGCGGCCCAGGCCAGTGCCCCCGTGCAAGGGCCGCCCCGCCGCACCGGGGGCGTCCCCCTCCCGAACCGCACAGCGGTTCGAGAGAGGGGTGAAGGCGCGCAGCGCCTCAGGGGGTGCTTTATCTACGTACTCCCCCGCACCGTCAGCTCAAACCCCAGATCCACCGAGTTGCGCTCCGGCACCTCGCCGCGCATCAGCGCCAGCAGCATGCGGGCGCTGGCTTCGCCGATGGCCGAGCGGGGCGTGCGGACCGTGGTCAGCGGCGGCAGCATCTGGTCGCTGCCGGCCAGGTCGTTGAAGCCCGCGATCGCCACCTGGCCCGGGACGGCCAGGCGCAGGCGCTGGGCGGCCAGCAGACCGCCCTGGGCCAGGTCGTCGTTGCAGAAGAAAACGGCGTCCACGCCGGGGCGGGTGCGCAGCACTTCTTCGAGCAGCTCGGCGCCCAGGCGGATGGATGACGGCTCGGGGCTGAGCAGCTCAAGCCGGGGGTCGTACAGGCCGGCCTCGCGCAGGCAGCGGCGGTAGCCCTCGGCCCGCTGCATGGTGCGCGGGTCGAGCTGCGCGGCTACAAAGGCCACCTTGCGCGCCCCGCGCGCCAGCAGGTGCGCCGTCATGCTGTGGCCGGCCTCCTGCTGCGAGAAGCCGACGCAGTAGACACCGGCCGCCGACGTCATCTCCATCAGGTGCACGCAGGGAACGCCGCTGGCGGCAATCATCTGGCGCGCGGCCTCGGTGCGGTCAAAGCCCGTCACCAGCAGGCCGGCCGGGCGGTGGGCCAGGTAGGTGCGCAGCAGCTGTTCCTCCTCGGCCGGGTCGTAATGCGTCACCCCGATGAGCGCCTGGTAGCCGTGGGGCAACAGGGTGCGGTGCACTGCCTCCAGCACGTCCACGAACAGCGCGTTGGACAGCAGCGGCACCAGCACCGGCACCTGCACGCTGCGCTGCGAGGCCAGGGCGCGGGCAGCCGGGTCGGGCACATAGCCCAGCCGCTGTGCGGCGTCCTTCACGCGCTGCACCAGCTCAGGCGCCACGCCGCGTTCGCCCCGCAGCGCGCGCGACGCGGTGATGGGGCTCACGCCGGCAGCTTGGGCCACGTCGCTGAGCGTGGTGCGGCCGCTGGACCGGCGGCGGGAGTCGGATCGGGCGGGGTGGGAGGGGGTGGGCAAGGGTTTTCCCTGGGTGGAGGTGGCGCGTAAAGGGCTAGGATAGCGCTGTCCAAACGCTCCGGCAAGCAACTTGTGGTGCCCCGATGGCGGTTTTGAGACGGTGTGATTTTTTTCTTCCACCTCGTCGGCGAGGTGTTTTTTTGGTTTCGGTTGGATAGCGCTACCAAACGGGTTTTCAATGAGTTCTGTGTCTTCTGACGTGTTCCTGGTGGTCATGGGCGTGGCTGGTTGCGGCAAGTCCAGCCTGGGGCAGGTGTGCGCCCGCCAGCTGGGTTTGCCCCTGCTGGAGGGCGACGATTTCCATTCGGCGGCCAATATCAGCAAGATGCGCAGCGGCGTGCCGCTGAGCGACGATGACCGCCAGGCCTGGCTGAATGCCCTGGCCAACCAGCTGCTGGCGCACCCGAGCGGCGTGGTGCTGACCTGTTCGGCCCTGAGACAGCGCTACCGTGACCAGCTGCGCGCTGCCGTCCCCGGGTTGCGCTTTGTGTTCCTGGCCCTCACCCAGGACGCGGCGCGCGAGCGTGTGGCCGCGCGGCCCGGGCACCTGTTCCCCGTCAGCCTGGTGGCCAGCCAGTTCGAGACGCTGGAAGACCCCAGCGCCGAGCCCGGTGTGATGCGCCTGGACGCCACGCGCCCGCTGCCCGAACTGGGCGCGCAGGTGCAGCAGTGGCTGCAGGGCAGCAGCGCCGACGCACCCGCATCCCCGTCTGCATCCGCAACCCGCCCCCGCCTGGAGGTATAGGCCATGGCACTTCGAAAACTGCTGAAACACCTGGTGGAGGCCCTCATGGCGCTGAGCCTGCTGGGCATGGTGATTGCCGTGTTCGGCAACGTGGTGCAGCGCTATCTGTGGGGCACGGGCTGGGTGGTGTCGGAAGAGCTGTCGCGCCTGCTGTTCGTGTGGCTGGTGTGCCTGGCCGCGACGCTGGCGTTTGGCGAAGGCCAGCACCTGGGCTTTGACCTGGTGACGGCGCGGCTCAATGGCACACCGGCTGCGGCGATGCGCTGGCTGTCGCGCGCCCTGATCGCGCTGGCGCTGTACTACCTCATCGTCGGCGCATGGCAGCAGGTGGTGGTGGGCATGGACAGCCGCAGCCCTGTCATGAACTACCCGCTGGCGCTGGGCGCCGGCGGCATTTTGCTGATGGGCGCCTGCATGGCCGCCATCGTGGTGCTGCAGACCTGGCAGGACCTGCGCGGCACCACGCCGCCCGCACCCTCACACACCGCTGAAGGCTGAAGCCCCATCATGACGATTGCCTTGTTTTTGCTGGTGCTGTTCGCCGCCATGACGGTGGGCGTGCCGATTGCGTTCGCGCTCATGCTCACCGCGCTGGCGCTGATGGTGCACCTGGACTTTTTCGACGCACAGCTGCTGGCGCAGAACATGCAGGCGGGCTTCGACAGCTTTCCGCTGCTGGCCGTGCCGTTCTTCATCCTGGCGGGTGAACTGATGAACGCCGGCGGCCTGAGCCGCCGCATCATCGACCTGGCCCGCACCTTTGTGGGCCACATCCCCGGTGGCCTGGGCTATGTGGCCATTGCGGCGTCGCTGATGCTGGCGTCCATGAGCGGCTCGGCCATTGCCGACACCGCTGCGCTGGCCACCTTGCTGCTGCCCATGATGCGGCGCCAGAACTACCCCGACGGCTCCAGCGCGGGGCTGATTGCGGCGGGCGGCATCATCGCGCCCATCGTGCCGCCGTCCATGCCCATGGTGATCTATGGGGTGACGACCAACACCTCCATCAGCAAGCTGTTCCTTGCGGGCATCGTGCCCGGCATCCTCATGGCCGTGTCGCTCGTGCTGGTGTGGCGCTGGGTGGCCAAGGACAAGAACCTGGCCGTGGCCGAAAAGACCTCCTGGGCCGAACGCCGCCGCGCGCTGGCAGGCAGCGTGTGGGCCATGATGATGCCGGTCATCATCATCGGCGGTCTGCGCATGGGGGTCTTCACCCCCACCGAAGCCGCCGTGGTGGCGGCCGTGTATGCGCTGCTGGTGGCCACGCTGGTGTACCGCGAACTCGACCTGGCGGGCATCTACCGCGTGTTCGTGGCGGCGGCCAAGACCACTGGCGTCGTCATGTTCCTGTGCGGCGCGGCCACGGCGGCCTCGTACATGGTCACGCTGGCCGACCTGCCCAGCCAGCTGGCGCAGAGCATGGGCCCGCTGCTGCAAAGCCCGGTGCTGTTCATGGCGGTGGTGTGTGTCTTCCTGCTGGCCGTGGGCATGGTGATGGACCTCACTCCCACCATCCTCATCCTCGCGCCCGTGCTGGCCCCGCTGGCCGCCAAGGCAGGCATCGACCCGGTGTACTTCGGCTTCGTGTTCATCTTCGTCGGCTGCCTGGGCCTGCTCACGCCGCCCGTGGGCACCGTGCTCAACGTGGTGGCGGGCATCGGCCGCCTGCGCATGGAGCCCGTCATCCGCGGCGTCATGCCCTTCTTGCTCATCTACATCACCATGCTCGCGCTGCTCATCCTGTTCCCGGTCATCGTGCTCGGGCCGCTCAAGCTGATGTTCTGAAGCGCCTGACGTTTTTTGACCTGTTCAGCCGCAACCCCTTGTTTTTCCACCCTGCCTGTCCATGAAGGAGACAACCATGACGAAGACTTTCCGCCGCACGCTGCTGGCCGCCCTGTCGGTGGCCGCTCTCACCGCCTCGTTCCAGGCCGCTGCGCAAGACATCAAGCCGCGCATGATCCGCTTCGGCTACGGCCTCAATGAAGTGTCCAACCAGGGCCGCGCCGCCAAGCTGTTTGCCGAAGAGGTGGAAAAAGCCTCGGGCGGCAAGATGAAGGTGCGCGCCATCGGCGCCGCGGCGCTGGGCTCGGACGTGCAGATGCAGCAGGCCCTGATCGGCGGCGCGCAAGAAATGATGGTCGGCTCCACGGCCACGCTGGTCGGCATCACCAAGGAAATGGCCATCTGGGACACGCCCTTCCTGTTCAACAACGCCAAGGAGGCCGACGCCGTGCTGGACGGGCCCGTGGGCCAGAAGGTGATGGACAAGCTGCAGGAAAAAGGCCTGGTGGGCCTGGTGTACTGGGAGAACGGCTTCCGCAACCTCACCAACAACAAGCGCGCGGTGACCAAGCTCGAAGACATGGAAGGCATCAAGCTGCGCGTGATGCAGAACAACGTGTTCCTCGACAGCTTCAAGACCCTGGGCGCCAACGCCGTGCCGCTGCCGTTCTCCGAGCTGTTCACCGCGCTGGAAACCAAGACGGTGGACGGCCAGGAGAACCCCTACAACACTATCCTGTCGAGCAAGTTCTACGAGGTGCAGAAATACCTCACCGTCACCAACCACGTCTACAGCCCCTGGATCGTGACGGTGAGCAAGAAGTACTGGGACGGCCTGTCGAAGGACGAACAAAAGGTGCTGATGGATGCCGCGAAGAAGAGCCGCGACTTCGAGCGCCAGGACACCCGCGCCGAAGCCGACAAGGCGCTCGCTGACCTGAAGGCCAAGGGCATGCAGATCAACGAACTGTCGCCGGCCGAAGCGAACCGCATGCGCGAGAAGCTCGGTGCAGTGAACGCCAGCATCTCGGCCAACGTGGGCGAAGCGCTGTGGAAGGAAGTGCAGGGCGCCGTGGCGCAGGCACGCGGCGGCAAGTGACTTCGGAAAAAATCTGAGGCAGAAGCGGTAGTTGCCTCCTCAGAACTTACAAATGAGGGGCTTCCTGCAGGAAGCCCTTTGTCGATGCGACCACGTTTGTCCTGGCCAGCGCTCTGACGGTATATGGTGCGGTGCTCAGGGTTGCCGGGTGCGCCATACTGCGCCGCGCAATGCGCCTCGCGCTGGCGGCATCTGCAGCACCAGCCAGTGCAGGCCATCGCTCGATATGCCCCGCAAATCAAATTCACCCGAGGGGGGGGTGAGTTCTTCCAGATTCAGCGGAGCGTGCTGCAAATCCACGCGATAAAGATGTGCCCCTGCCTGCAAGCCCATCCAGCGACTGTTGGCCGAAAACACGACGCGGCGCCCGCCCGTGGTGTGGTTGGGGCCACTTTCATGCCGTGCATGGTGGAAGACGGCGACCTGCTGCATCCCAGGCCCTTTGATTAACTTCACCGTCCGGTCACTTCCCCATTCGGCCAGCCAAAGCCCGTCCACAGAGACGACAGGATGTTCAGGGAGTTGTGTTTTTGTCGGCAAGGCCGCAGGTTGACCGCAGGGCAAATCCGCGCAGGGATATGCTTGATTGGAAGTGGCTGTTTCAAAAGCGCTTTGTCTAAGGGGCAGCGCAAAAAGTTTGCTTTCCTGCCAATCGGGCAGGCCGATGGGACGAGGGCCACTTGCATGCACCAGAAGCCAGCGGCTTTCAGGATCCAAGGTGGGTACCAGAGTGCGGGCGTTGCCAAACGGCATGATCAGAGATCGCCCCGAGGCCAAATCGCACACCGCGAGTGGCTTGGGCGGCTGCGGTCCTGTCGGTGCCAACTGCGCGGCAAACCAGTTTGTCGTCAGCGCAATGTTCGCTGTACGAGCGATCGCGGGGAACTGGCATACGCTGCGCTGTTCCAGCAAGTCATAGACATCGCTGGTAGCGTTGTAAAAGCGGGGTATGAATCCATCCTCACCTTCTCGCAGGCCCGTCCGCAGGGCATGGCGTCCGTCCGGGCTGAGGAGGTCTACCGCTGTGTTGCTGACGCCATGCCGGAGGTCAGACGTGATCCACGCGTGGTTGCGCCCGTCGAGGAAATGAAGTTGGCCGCTCGCGCTGAATAAAACTTGGCGGATTCCGAGGCCTGATGAAGCGGTTGCGGTGGAGAGGCGTTTCAGCGGCTGTGTTTGCCAAAGCTCCAGTCCTGCGTCGTGCACATGTGCAAACCGATCACCGCGCGGCGAAAAAACGAGCTGCTCACTCCTGCGCTCACCGCCCAGCGTGCCGATCAGTTCCATCTGAGTCGCATGGGCCTGCGCATGTGCGAGAGGAGCTGCCGGCGCCGCTGCCGAAGTTGCCAGGGGCGGCGGAACAGTTTCCGCCTTGGCGTTTGCTCCGGCGAGGAGCAACAAGGACCAAAAAAAAACGTTGTGGCGTTTGGCGGTTTTGAGAAGCGCGTGTTCGCGGAGGGATATTGCGGGCGGCATGTATCAATCCTGCGCAATGACTACGGAATGGATGAGAAGGCAATGCCTCCATGGAAGCACTTGAGGAAGTGCGAAAGATGGGGGAGCGCCTTGGTAGTAGCCAGACCTTGCGCCTCATTGCCCCATGTGAACACTCGGGCCTGCACGGAGGCGGTCTCTAGATCTGGTTTGTCGGCACGGGTGTACCCACTGATGGGCCTGCCGTTGATTGAAATCGGGCCATTGAGGACTACCCAGTGATTCTTGCTGGTGGTGCCGCCTGCCCCTTGGAACATGGCCGCTGATACCAACATCGCAACCCAGCCACTGGCTTGGTAGGGCGCGATTTCCAGCAATTCTTTCCAATCCGACAGAGGAATGATTTCGTTGGTGTTGTCGAGCAGCGTGGTGGCGCCAACTGCATGGAACCAGTCCTGCAAGTATTTAGGACGGGTAATTGCCGACACCGTGGCGCTGGGGTGATCGTAGTTCGCAAACGGATTCAAGTCAGGGCTGTCATTGCGCAAACTAGCCATGCTGATCCAGTCCACCGCATTGATGCGGGCAGCGGCCGGTATGGTTTGGTGGGAGTTGGAGGTCATGGTTTCCGCTGTGGCCTGGACATTGGGGCCAGGGCGCACATTGCGGCTTCCGAGCGTTGCAGGACGCCCAGCCCACAAGTCGATGATGTATCTCACATAGAGATCTGGCCGGTCGTGAATGAGGCAGAACATGAAGGCTGCTGGTCCGCACAAACTGGTGTTCCCCTGGTCGGGCCAAGAGGTACTTCTGCCGCTGACCCGCTCGTTCAGCTGATTGGCTAGCTCCACATTGTTGACGCCCCAGGCTTTGTAGCTATCAAACTGGCGCGTGTTTCTGAGTTCGGTAATGAGAGCGGTGGCTTGGGAGAGCGCTGCGGCATTGATCATTGACATTCAGTTTGGCGTGAAACCATCGCAGTGAAAGAGCTGAAGGCGCGGGCATTCTAGGGTCGGCACGTGTGACAACGGATGTAAGTGATGTTGCGATAGGCAAGCGTCCTGCATGGCGGCACAAGCGAAAGATGCAAAGAGGCCGGGAGCTCCTAGGGAGCTCCCGGCCTCTTCATGATTTTCAGCCGCGGGATTTCGTGGCGGTGGAGGCTTACAGCGAACCCACCTCGCCCGAAGAGATCTTGCCGGCGCGCACTGCATCGGCTGCCTGGGCGCTCACGGCGCTGCGGTCGGCGCTGGACGAGTACACCAGGGCACGCGAACCCGAGGGGATGGCGCCGCTGGTCTGCGCCACGGTGGCGGCTTCGGCCATCACTTCGGCGCGGGTGCGGTTGGTTTCGAACTTGGCGGCGAACTGCGAAGCGTCGGCTTCATCAGCCTGGGCGCCGAAAGAAGCAAAGGCAGCCACGGCGGCGAGGGACAGGAAACGTGCGGTCTTGTTCATGGTGAAACTCCTGGTGAATGAATGAAAAATGAGGAAGCGAGAACAGGGATGGAAGCGCGGGCCGGATTACATCGAGCCCAGTTCGCCGTGGGGAATCTGGCCGGTGCGCACGGCGTCAGCGGCCTGGGCGCTCACGGCAGCGCGGTCTGCAGTGCTCTTGTAGGTCACCACGCGGGAACCGGC
>NZ_JBMIRS010000236.1:0-13781 GCF_049198005.1 Paracidovorax sp. MALMAid1276
GCAGCCCTCGCTGCGGGGCGGCCCTTGCTCGGCTGCCCTGGCCTGGGCCGCGCCCGTTGCATGCGGCAGGGGGGGGGCGCATCGCTATGGAAAACGGACATGACCACGCCTGAGCACATCCCCGTTGCCGACCATGAGCCGCCCATCGTGGACGTGCGCGGCCTGTGGACGCAGTTCGGCAAGGGCAACGAAGTCTTCACCGTGCACCAGGACCTGAACTTCACCGTGCAGCGCGGCGAGATGCTGTCGCTGGTGGGTGGCTCGGGCACGGGCAAGACGGTGCTGCTGCGGCAGATCCTGGGGCTGGCGCGGCCGGCGCGTGGCAGCGTCACGGTGCTGGGCCGTCCGGCATCCGAGATGGGGCGCGAGGGCGCGGCCAGCCGCGTGGGCATGCTGTTCCAGCACGGCGCGCTGTTCTCGGCGTTCAACGTGCTCGACAACGTGGCCTTTGCGCTGCGCGAGCAGGGCACGCTGCCCGAGGACCTGGTGCGCGACGCGGCCCTGGTCAAGCTGCAGATGGTGGGCCTCAAGCCCGAGCACGCCACGCGCATGCCGGCCGACCTGTCGGGCGGCATGGTCAAGCGCGTGTCGCTGGCGCGCGCCCTCATCATGGACCCGCCGCTGCTGCTGCTGGACGAGCCCACCGCCGGCCTCGATCCCAGCAGCGCGGACGAATTCTGCACGCTGCTGCGCGAGCTGCGCGCGGCGCTGGGCCTCACCGTGGTCATGGTCACGCACGACCTGGACACCCTGTTCGCCCTCAGCACCCGCGTGGCCGTGCTGGCCGACAAGAAAGTCATCGTGACCGGCGCGCCGCACGAGGTGGCGCGTTTCAAGCACCCGTTCATTCAACAATTCTTCCTGGGAGAACGTGGCCAGCGTGCCATGGCCCCGGTGCAACCCGTGGAGCCCGCCACTGCAACTGTTGCAGCCGTTGCAGCAGACGCAGCAGGCGCCGCCACGCCCCCGCCCGCAAAGGAAACCCGCTGATGGAAAACAAATCCCACGCCCTGGCCGCAGGCATCTTCGTGCTGGTGGTGGCCGCCATGCTGGCGGGCCTGGCCATCTGGCTCACGCGCGACGATGCCAACTACCAAAGCTACGAGCTGTCCACCAAGGACGGTGTGACCGGCCTGCAGCCCCAGGCCGCCGTGCGCTACAAGGGCGTGGCCGTGGGCAAGGTCACGCGCATCGGCTTCGACCCCCAGGTCAACGGCAACGTGCTCATCCGCATCGCCGTCAACGACCATGCCCCCATCAGTCCCACCACCTTCGCCGTGCTGGGCTACCAGGGCGTCACCGGCCTGGCCCACGTGCTGCTGGACGACGCCGAGCAGCCCTACCCCGAGCTGCCCCCGGGCCCGAGCGGCCTGCCCCGCCTGCCGCTCAAGCCCTCGCCCTTCGGCAAGCTGGCCGAACAGGCGCCCGCCATCCTTTCGCAGGTCGAAGAAGCCACGCGCCGCATCAACCAGCTGCTGGGCGACAACAACCAGCAGCTGCTCACCCAGGCGCTGTCCAACATCGGCCAGGCGGCCGGCAGCGTCAGCGCGCTCACGCAAAGGCTCGACACCACCCTGACCCAGCGCGTGGACCCGGCCCTGGCCGCGCTGACGCCCCTGGCCGGCGACGCACGCCAGACCCTGCAGGCCCTGCGCAAGGCCGGCGACAGCGTGACCACCCTGGCCACCGACTTCAGCCAGACCACCCGCCGCCTCACCGCCGAAGGCGGCGCCATCGACCAGATCACCGTGGGCACGCAGGCCCTGGCCCGCGCGGCCGACCAGTTTGGTGCCAGCACGCTGCCACGCCTGAACCGCGCGGCCGACGACACCTCGCGCGCGGCGCGCCAGGTCAGCCGCACGGCGGGCGGCGTGTCCGACAACCCCCAGCTGTTCATCTACGGCTCGGGCCGCATCCCGCCCGGACCGGGCGAACCCGGCTTTGCCGCCGGCACCCAGTAACTGGATGGATGGAGTGCGCATGCAAACTATCAAAAACATAGCTACAAACGCTTGCCAGATAAGCGCTAAGGGCATTTTTTTATTGAAATTTTCTGCGCTGGCTGCGGTGCTGGCCCCGGTGCTGATGGCGTGCTCGGCCCTGCCCCAGCCGCCCACACGCCCCGCGCTGTATGACTTTGGGCCGGGCCTCCATACACCGGCACCCGCGGCGGCACCCGCCCCGGGCGCTGCCGCCGCGCCCCGGCCCCCGCTCACGCTGGACGACATCGAGGCCCCCGGACTCACCGAAGGCAGCAACGCCGTGCTGTACCGCCTGGCCTACAACGGCCCGCAGCAGCTGCGCCCCTACAGCCTAGCGCGCTGGAGCCAGCCCCCTGCGCAGCTGCTGCAGCAGCGCCTGCGTGAACAGCTGGGCCAGCGCCGCGCCATCCTGCGCCCCGACTACGGCAGCGCCCAGGCCCGCAGCACCGACCAGGGCGGCCGCCTGCCGCCGGTGCTGCGCATCGAGCTGGAGGAGTTCAGCCACCACTTCGCCAGCGCCACCGACAGCGCGGGTGTGGTGCGCGTGCGCGCCACCCTGGTCGACGTGCTGCCCCAGGGCGAATCGCTGCGCGGCCAGCGCGTGTTTGTGGCCCGCGTGCCCGCCCGCACCGCCGACGCGCCCGGCGGCGTGGCCGCGCTGGCCGAGGCATCCACCCAGGTGGGGGCTGAAATTGACGCGTGGCTCGACCAGCTTGCGCCGGCGCCCGCACTGCAGCGGTAGGCCGGCAAGTCAGAAAGGATCGAGCCTGTTCGGAGCGGTTGCTCGGCAATCCCGATCAAAGCCGCCGTGGTAGCGGGCGTTCAGGGCGATTCCGGCGGGCTCTCCGAATCACCTTCGTGCATGATCGCGCCGCGCGGCGCGTCCACGTCGGCCGGCAGGTGAAGCAGCTGGCTGAGGGGCTCGGGTTTGTGCAGCAAAAAGCCCTGCGCGTAGTCCACCCCCAGGGAGCTGACGATCGACAGGGCTGCCTCGGTCTCCACAAATTCCGCCACCGTCTCCTTGTGCAGCAGACTGGCCATGTCGGCGATGCATCGCACAGTGGCAAAGTCCACCTGGTCCGTGGCCAGCGAGCGCACGAACTGGCCGTCGATCTTGAGGTAGTCCACCGGCAGCGCCTTGAGGTAGCCGAAGGACGAACTGCCGCTGCCAAAGTCGTCCAGCGCAAACTTCACGCCCAGGGTCTTGAGCTGGCCCATGATGTTGATGGCGTCTTCGATGTTGCGAATGGCGCTGGTCTCGGTCACTTCAAAGCACAGCTTGCCCTCGGGCAGGCCGCTGTTGCGAATGGCATTGACCAGCCTCGCGTGCACCTTTCTGTCGCCGATCGACTGCCCTGACAGATTGATGCTGATCTTGTCGAAGCCGCTCAGATCACGGCATTGGCGCAGCAGCTCGATGGCCTTGTTCAGCACCCACAGGTCCAGCCGGGCCGCGATGTGGTAGCGCTCCGCGGCCGGAATGAACACGCCCGGAGACACCAACTCACCCTGCCCGTCCCTGAGCCTCAGCAAGATCTCCAGGCTGGGCGGCAGGCGCGTGTCCTGCAGCGGCTCAATGCGCTGTGCGAAAAGAATGAAATGGTCCAGCTCCATCGCCATGTCCAGCCGTGTGGCCCAGTTGGCCACCCCGGCGCGCTGGCGCACCACGGTCTCGCTGACGTTGAAGTAGGTGTGCACCCGGTTTCGGCCCGCCTCCTTGGCTGCCACACACGCGGTGTCCGCCGCTTGCAGCAGGGCCGCTGCGCTGGTCCAGCGGTGGTCAAATTCCACAAGGCCGATGCTGGCGCCGATGCGGAAGCGGTGCTGGTCGTGGATGAACCGATAGCGGTCCAGGCGCTCGCAGATGGCTTCCGCGACCAGCTGGCCCGACCGGGTGGGGCAGTTCTCCAGCAGCACGGCAAACTCGTCGCCGCCGAGGCGCGCCAGCGTGTCCCCTGCACGGATGCACTTTTCGATCATGCCGGCCGTGTTCTGCAGCACCCGGTCGCCCACATCGTGCCCACAGGCCTCATTGGCCAGGCGAAACTGGTCCAGGTCGATCAGCAGCAGGCAGTGTTTCAGCCCTTGGTCTTGCTCGGTCTGCTTGAGAACGCGCGAGATGCGCACGTCGAACTCGGTGGAATTGATCAGCCCCGTCAAGGCATCGTGGGTGGCGCTGAATGCGAAGGCCTCGTTGATCTTGCGGCGCTGCTCCGTCACATCGTGGAAGACCACCACGGCGCCCACGATGTTGTCGAGCCGGTCGCGGATGGGGGCCGCCGAATCCTCGATCAGGTATTCGCCCCCGTCGCGCGCAATCAGCAGGGTGTTGTTGGGCAGGCCCACGATGCGCTCTTCGGCCAGGCTGCGCGCCGCAGGGTTGCGGATGCTGCGCCGGCTGCGTTCGTGCACGATGGTGAACACCTGGTCGAAGGGCAGGCCCTGCGCCTCGGATTGAAGCCACCCCGTGAGCTGCTCTGCCACGCCGTTCATCAGCGCCACGTTGCCCTGGCGGTCGGTGGTGATGACGCCGTCGCCAATGGAGTGAAGGGTGATCCGCAGTAGCTCCCGCTCGTCTTCCAGCTCCTTGGCCATGGCCACCCGTTTGAGCAAATTGCCCACGCGCAGCCGCACGAGGTTCACGTTGAACGGCTTGTTGATGAAGTCGGCCGCCCCCAGCTCCAGCCCGCGGCTTTCGCTGGCTTCGTCGTCCAGCGCCGTCAAGAATACGATGGGCGCATCCCGGAACTGCGGCAGCGCCTGAATGCGCTCGCACAGCTCGAAGCCGTCCATGCCTGCCATCATCACGTCGAGGATGAACAGGTCCGGCTGGCTGTTCTTGAGAAGCTGCAGCGCCTCGTGGCCGGAGCGCGCAAACTGCACGTCGTAGTCGGCTTCCAGTGTTTGCGCCAGCAGCTGAAGGTTGGCGACGGAGTCGTCCACGATCAGTAGGGTCTGTCTGTGCGGCATGGGGGCGCTCTCCTGGCGGTTGTTGGTCTGTCAAGACCCTGATACAGGCGCAGAGGCCCCGAGCTTTCCCGACACTTCTTCCAGCGCGGTCAGGGCAGCGGCAAACTGCAATTGCTGAATCTTGTCATGCACCGGCACGTACAGGGCCTGCCACGGCGTGCCCTGCAGCAGCTCTTGCAATCGTTCGGAGTCCTTGAGTGCCTGCATGCGTTGTTCCTTCAGCAAGGTGGGAAGCTGCTCCAGCAGCGCGTCCAACTCCTCCCGGTCCTGCGGCCCGAGCGAACGCTGCGCAGGGTCTGCCGGGACATCGGGAGTCAGAGCGGATTCCAAAGTCTGCAACAGTTGCGGAGAAAACGCCCGCAAAAAATTGCCCAAGGCAGACACAGCGCCCTCGGGCAGGGTGTCGGGGCTGGTCTTCAGGTCGTTTTCCAGCGACTGGCAGGACGCCGCGATCCCGTGGAAGCCCAAATTGCCGCTCTCGCCTTTGAGCCTGTGTATCCACTCCGGAAGTTCGTGCGGCCCCAGACCGGTCAGCTCGTCAGGCAGCCGCGCCGCCCTGTGGGCAAAGTCCCGCAGCAGACGTTGATACAGGCGTCGGTCGCCGCCCATGCGGGCCAGGGCGCCGTGCACGTCGACGCCCTCCAGTTGTTCCAGCGGCGCAAGCGGGCCCAGGGCGTCCCGCGCCTCGGCTGCCACCCTGGGATTGGCGGCGATGTTCGCACCGGTGGGCGATGGCGCAGCGGCACGCGCGCCGGTCCATTGGCAAAGAGCGCGGATCAACTCCTCCGGATCGATGGGTTTGCCCACAAAGCCGTCCATGCCTGCGTCGAAGCACGCCCGCCGGTCTTCCGGCATGACGGCCGCCGTCATGGCGATGATCGGAACGGTGGCGCATGGGGCCAGGGTGCGGATCCTGCGGGTCGCCTCCAGCCCGTCCATTTCCGGCATGTGCATGTCCATCAGGATGGCGGCGAAATGGCCAGAGCCTGCCAGCTCCACCGCTTGTTGACCGTTGCAGGCAATGCTGACTTCCAGCCCGGCGGACTGCAGGAAGGCGGTGGCCACCTGCTGGTTCACTTCATTGTCTTCGGCCAGCAGGACGCGCATGCCGCGCAGCGGTGCGGCGGCGGCAATGTAGCTGTGGAGCACGGGCGCTCGCGCCGCGTTCTTGCCCACGTCGGCGGCGTCTGCAGGGCGCCCGTGGGTGGCTTCCGCCAGTGCGTTGTGCAGGGCCGACGGAAGCACAGGCTTGGTGAGCAACGCCGCCACAGGGTGGTCCTGCACCCTGGCTGCCAGCTCGTCGCGCGCGTAGGCGCTCACCATCACCATGGCGGGTATGCGTGTTAGTCCCTGGAACGACGCCAGCCGCCCAATCTGCGTGATCAGCTCCAGCCCATCCATGCCCGGCATGCGCCAGTCGGTGAGCAGCAGGTCAAAGTGCTGGCCATCGGCAGAAGCGGTTTTGATGTGGTGCAAGGCCGCTTCGCCACTGTCGCAGCAAAGGGCGTCCACCCCCCAGGCGCGCAGCATGGCCTGCAGCACATGCGCCGATGCGATCTGGTCGTCGACAACGAGCGCCCGCTGAAACGCCAGCGGCCGTGCGGCCCGGAACGTGGTCTGCGGTGCGGTGGGCAGAGCCATGCCGATCTCAAAGAAGAACTCGCTGCCTTCGCCGGGGGTACTGTGCACCTCGATCACCCCACCCATCAACTCGACCAGGCGCTTGCAGATGCTCAGGCCCAGGCCCGTGCCGCCGTATTTGCGCGTGACCGAAACATCTGCCTGGGTAAAGGGGTTGAAGAGCTGGGCCATCTGTGCTGCGCTCATGCCAATGCCGGAGTCGGCCACGCTGAAGCGTACCCGGCACATCTGCGAATCCTGCTGCACCGTTCGGGCGCCCAGGGTGATGGCACCTTCGGTGGTGAACTTCAGCGCATTGCTCAGAAGGTTGGACAAGACCTGCGTCAGGCGCAGCGGGTCGCCCCGCACGCTCGCGGGCAGGTCGGGCGGGATGTCCAGCACGAACGAAAGGCCCTTTTGCTCTGCCTGGTGCGCAAACAGCGAGGCGCTGTTGGCCAGCAGGGTCTCCAGAGACAATTCGCGCGCTTCCAAATGCATGTGGCCGGCCTCGACCTTGGAGTAGTCGAGCACGTCGTTCAGGATGTTGAGCAGGGCCTTGGAGGCCGAAAAGGCCTTGGTCAGCATCGTCCGCTGCTGCGGTGCGAGTTCGCCCTGCAGCACCAGTTGTGTCATGCCCAGAATCGCGTTCATGGGCGTGCGGATCTCGTGGCTCATGTTGGCCAGGAAGCTGCTCTTGGCCATGTTGGCCTTTTCCGCCGTCTCGCGTGCAGCTTCCAGCTCGGCCTGGTAGCGCTTTTGATCACTCAGATCGGTCGCCACGCCCAACGAGCCCAGCGGGTTGCCGTGCTCGTCAAAAATGCCAGTCACCGAGAGCAGCACCGGCTTGCGCTGCCCGTCTTTGGTGTAGTAGGTCCACTCGTTGGTGTCCACCTTCCCCTGAAGCGCCTTGACGCCCAGGGTAGCCAGGCCGGGTTTGACGGGCGAGCCCAGCTCTTCGGACAAGGCCTGGGCCCGGCGCGTGATTTCGTCACGGTCATGGAAAGCGGCGGGGGTCAGCTTGCCAATCACTTCATCGCTCTGGTAGCCCAACAGGCGCTCCGCGCTCGGATTGAACAGGGTGATGATGCCGTCCATGCGGGTGGCAATGATCGCGATGCCGGCACTGCTCAGTATCGCGTTCTGAAGGCCGAACAAGCGGTTCCTTTCCAGCTCCTGGGCCCGGCGTTCGCTGAGGTCGCGCGTGATCTTCGAGTAACCGCTGAGGCGGCCTTCCTCGTCGTACATGGGCGTCAGCGTGACACTGGCCCAGAAGCGCGAGCCATCCTTGCGCAGGCGCCAGCCCTCTTCGTGTGCGTGCCCCACATCACGCGCGCTGGCGAGTTTTTCAGCAAGCTGGCTGCGGCTGACCGTGTCGGGCGGATAGAACACCGACAGGTGGCGTCCGGCAATTTCCGATTCGGAGTAGCCGGTGATTTCCTTGGCGCCAATGTTCCAGCCCATCACGTTGCCTGACGTGTCCAGCTGGACGATGGCATAGTCCCTCACGCCGTCAATCAGCTGCCGGTATCGCCGGTCCGCCTGGTGCAGGCGGTTTGCAGATTCCATGCGCTCCGCGCGCAGTCCGGCCAGCTGCAGGGCGTAGGTTGCCACGGTCACCACCAGGCTCAGCAGCAGCACGATGCCGAAGACCAGCCAGGGCGATGTGAGATTCATCTGCTCGATCAGCTCCGGCTGGGCCTGGACATTGATTTGCCATTCCTTGCCAAAAATCTCGATATGGGTCCGGGTGCGTGGCAGATCGGCCGTTGCCGCAGTGGCGGCCTCGGTGTTGGAGTAGAAAAGAAAGGGCTCTCCATCGGCGTCCACCGCGCTGAGGCTCACCGAAATGCGCCCCTCGTAGTAGTCGAAGTCCTTGAGCACTTCCTCGATGGTCAGCGGTGTGTAGGCCCAGCCGTAACCGGCGGCCTCCCGTTCAGCCTCGGTGGTCAGCGGCGCGCCGTTGCGGTAGGCGGGCAGAAGAATCAGGAAGCCCTGGTTTTGCTTGCCGTTGGCTTGCACCAGCGTGATGGGGTCGGTGATGACGGCCTTGCCGGTTCTCATCGCGCGTTCGGCAGCGGTGCGGCGGTTGTCCTCGGAGGCAATGTCCAGCCCGATCGCCTGCATGTTGTTCTGAGCAGGCTCTATGTACTGGATCACGAAGCGTTCGCGCGTGTGCGGGGCAAGGTGGCGCACGTTAAAGCCGGGCCACCCGTCGGCGCGTGCCGCCTGCACAAAGGCGGCTTCGTCCTGCGCCGGCACGCGGCGGATAAAGCCGAAGCCGCGCGCCCCGGGAAACTCGACGGCGTAGTCCCGTGAGCCCGAGTAGCGCAGAAATCCCGCGCGCCCGATGTTTTCCTCGCCCCCCGTGATCAGCGCCCCGCGCGTGCCTCTGAGCCCATACTCGTAGATGTTCATGCGGCGCTCCAGCTGGACCGTGGTGCGTTGCGCAACAAGCTGGAAGGCTTCTTCCACGTCGGACTGATTTTGCTGGTGCGTGCGTACGCCCAGCCAGGCCGCCACCGCCACGCCCACACACAAGCCCATCAGCGGAAACCACTTCAGCACGCCAGATATTTGTTTCATCGTCGTTCTCTTGGGAGCGTGGGGGGCGGGCCGATGGGCGGTTGGCGCTAGCCGCAAACGCGGTTGCGCCCCTGGGCCTTGGCGTTGTAGAGCTGCTGGTCAGCGCTGTCCACCAGCGCTGACGGCAGTCCATCTGCCGAAGGCACCGCGCTTGCAACCCCCACGCTGATGCTCACGAATGCCGAGGCGGCATCGGGCGCGTGGGCGATGCGCAGCGACTCCACCCGCTGGCGCAGGGCCTCTGCGATGCTGAGGGCGCCAGCGGCATCGCACTCTGGCAGCAGGCAGGCGAATTCTTCTCCTCCATAGCGGGCCATCAGGTCGTGCGAGCGCTTGAGCTCATCGGCCAGCGTGGCCGCAACCCGCTGCAAGCAGGCATCACCCGCCAGATGGCCGAAATGGTCGTTGTAGCGCTTGAAGTTGTCGATGTCGATCAGCAGCACGGCCAGCGGGGTCGCATTGCGCCGGCTGCGCCGCCACTCAGCCTCCAGCGCCGAGCTGAACCGGCGGCGGTTGGCAATGCCCGTAAGCCCATCCACAAACGCCAGATCGCGCAGAAGGTCGGACTGGCTCTTGAGGCGCAGGTGTGTGCGCACCCGCGCCTGCACCACTGCGGGGTTGATGGGTTTGGCAATGAAGTCGACAGCGCCGTTGCGAAAACACAGGGTTTCTTCCTCGGGCGTGCTCTGCGCAGTAATGAAAATGACCGGAATATCCAGCGTCTGCGCATTGCCCTTCAACCGCCGGCATACCTCGTGCCCCGACATGCCCGGCATCTGAATGTCCAGCAGCACCAGATCCGGGGGCGATGCGTGGATGAGGCGCAGCGCATCATCGCCATTGGTGGCCATGCGGATGTCGAATTCATCGCCCAGCAGCCCATGCAGCACCTGGATATTGGCCACTTGGTCGTCCACCACCAGCACGGACGAACGCCGGGGCGATGGCAGCAGCGTGTCGAGTTGCATGGCTGACGGTTGTGGCGCGGGGTTGTCTGAGGCCATGGCGTTTCGAAGATCTTGGAAGGGGTGCGCCCACAGCGCGACCGTGTTGTGCGTAGGGTCCGGGCATCCAGCCTACCAAGAATACGGTGCCGCTGCCACGCCCGCACATCCGCACATTCCAGGGGGTGCGCACCTTGGCGCCCGGAGCTGTGGCTGCTCAGTCGCCTTGCTGGGTCGCGGGTCGGCCTTCGGCGGCGGCCGCAGCGCCATCCGGGCGGCGCGGGTCCACCGCCCCTGGCACCTGCGCCGCCACCTCACTGGCCGAAGCGCCTGCCTTCACCGGCTGGGCCGCGATGCCCGTCACCACCCGCGCATGGCGCGCAAAGGTCCAATACGCCCAGCCCCAGTCCAGCAGCACCACCACCCGGTTGCGAAACCCGATCAAAAAGAACACGTGCGCAAACAGCCAGAACAGCCACGCAAAGTAGCCTGAAAACCGCACCGGCCCCACGGGCGAGGCCAGGTCCACCACCGCCGAGTTGCGGCCGATGGTGGCCAGGTTGCCGTAGTCGCGGTAGCGAAACGGCTCGGTGCCGCGCCCCGCCAGCCGCCGCAGGATGTTGGCCGCCGCCGCGCGCCCCATCTGCTTGGCTGCGGGCGACACGCCCGGCACCGGCGTGGGCTCGCGCCCCGGCACATGGCTCTTGGCGGCGGCCAGGTCGCCAATCACGCTCACTTCGGGAAAGCCCGGCACGCTCAGGTCGGGCTGCACCACCACGCGGCCGGCGCGGTCTATCGCACTGCCACCGGCCTGCGTGCTGTCGGCCAGCTGCCGCCCCAGCGGGGACGCCGCCACGCCCGCGCCCCACACCACGCACTGGCTCTGGATGGCATAGGTGGTGCTGCCATCGCCCCCTTCTGCCTTGTGTTCGGAGCTCTGCACCGTCAGCCCCTGGTCGTCAATCGCCGTCACCTTCGCGTTCAGGCGCACATCCACGCCCAGCTTTTCCAGTTGCTCTTTGGCGCGCTGGCTGAGCGCGGGCGGCATGGCCTGCAAAATGCGGTCGCCCCCTTCGAGCAAGATCACGCGCGCAGCCGCCGGGTCGATGTTGCGAAACTCCCCGGGCAGCGTGTGCCGCGCAATCTCGGCCAGCGTGCCCGCCATCTCCACGCCCGTGGGCCCGCCGCCAATCACCACAAAGGTCAGCCATTGCGCGCGGCGCTCGGGCTCGGGCTCCTTCTCGGCCGCCTCAAACGCCAGAAGAATGCGGCGGCGAATCTCAAACGCATCGTCCAGCGTCTTCAGCCCCGGCGCAAACGGCGCCCACTCGTCGTGCCCAAAGTAGCTGTGCGCCGCCCCCGCCGCCACGATCAGATGGTCGTACGGCAGCGCCAGCCCGTCCTGCAAATGCACCGCCCGCGCCGCCGCGTCAATACGCGTCACCTCGCCCAGCAGCACCGTCACGTTGCGCTGCGCGCGAAACAAATGCCGCACCGGCGCCGCAATCGCCGGCGCCGACAACCCCGCCGTGGCCACCTGGTAGAGCAGCGGCTGGAACAGGTGGTGGTTGGTGCGGTCCACCAGCGTCACATCCACTGCCGCCCCCCGCAGCGCCCGCGCGGCCTCCAGGCCGCCAAAGCCGCAGCCGATGATGACGATGCGGGGGCGTGGGGAGGGTGAGTGGGGGGATGGGCTCTGCGTGGTGGATGGAGAGGTAGTCATCCGGACATTATTGGGGCGTGGCGCGAGGGCGGAGTGCGGTGCGGGCGCGGTGAGAGGCAGTGGAGGTGCCGGCGGCGCTGTGTTGGCCGGTAGTGGGTGCACGGAGGTTCTGGATGCCGATCGTTGGCGAATTTGATGCCAAATCAGGCTCTAGCGCTTTATAGGAAAGCGCTGATAGCTATGAAATCAGGAGTGAGTGCCTCGGGGCTGTCCAGCGCCAGGTGTCTGCGCGGTAGAAGGCATCGAAGCGAAACGCGCTCTGCGCGATCAGCGCGTAATGCTGGACGCCGATCTGGCTGCACTGTACGGGGTGGAGACCAAGGTGCTGGTGCGGGCCGTCAGGCGCAATCGCGGGTGGTTTCCAGGGGATTTCATGTTCCAGCTCGATGCCCAGGAGTGGGCATCTTTGAGGTCACAGTTTGAGACCTCAAACACCGGCCGGGGCGGCCGCCGCTATGCGCCCTATGCGTTCACCGAGCAGGGCGTGGCGATGTTGTCTTCGGTACTCAACAGCCCGCGCGCCATCGCCATCAATATCGAGATCATGCGGGCCTTCGTGCAGGTGCGCTCCATGGCCGCGACGCACCACGACCTGGCCCGGCAGCTCTCGGAGTTGCAGGACAAGACCGAGGCGCTGGCGATGCAGCACGACACCTTCAGCCGCGATACCCGCGCCCAGCTCAAGCAGGTGTTCGATGCGCTACGCGGGCTGATGGCGTCGCCTGAGCCTGCCAAGCGGCCTATTGGGTTCATTACGCCTGAGGACAGGAAGGACGGCAAGCCCAGCAGTTCCAAGGCAAAGGGCAAGAAGGCGTAGCGCCCAATCTCCCAGCGGCTAAAAGAAGAAGCCACCTGCAATCCAGCAGCTTTTACCGCTGGCGGGATGCAGGTGGCTTTCTTTGTGAGAAATAGACCTCAGTGCATGTGCTCACGCAGGAGGTGGATTTGAGGCGTACTACCGCAACTTGAACCCACCGGGATTACATGCATCTTCATCTCTTCTTGTTGGGTAATACACCTTCTTTTCTTCAAGTTCATAGAAGATGATGCCGTGGATGCCCAGCGCATCAGTTTTTTTTGTTCGGCGATTCCAGATGTTCGCAAATGCTGCATCAAGCAGTTTTGCGTCTTCTCTCGCATAGACCTCATCAATAAAAGCTATATCCGTTCCCTCTGGGAAGATCAAAGCAAACTCTTCATCGGTAGCCGAGAAGATGTCATAAACACAATTCTGCGCGCCATCAATAATCTGAATGTTTTTCATGATTATTTTCTCTGTGGTCTGACATTGCGATAACCCCCGCCAGGGGTTTGCACGTCCCAATGCGGCCCCCCGTGAGCAGTGCCGCCTTGACCTGTGGGACACCAAACATCCCCGTTTGCATCCTGCCAACCATACCCTGAGCCGCCCTTGCCAGGGTTGGGATTGGGCACCCAGTTTTCCCCACCTTTTGGATCTTTGAAACCATCTGCTTCACCGGGTTTGCCTGGGGCCTTTGGGCCATTTGGGTCATAGGCGTTGTCTGGTGGCTTGATCCACATCGGCCCAGTAATGTACCAACCGATTCCAGCACCAACTAATGCGCCGCCCACCCCGCCTACAGCTGTTCCGACCGGACCGAACGCACTTCCCCCAGTTGCACCAAGTCGGCCTCCATTGATCGCCCCAGTCAACGGATTTAAACCATCGGGGTCCACAAAGCTGAGCGGATTGCCATTGACATAGGCAAACTGGTTCCACCCGCCATCTAACCCAATCGGGTCAGCTTGGGTATACCGCCCGCAGCTTGGGCAATACGACCTGTTCCAGTTGTAGTGAAGATTACTCTCCACGTCGAAATACTGCCCCGGATACCTCAGGTTGTAGTTCACCTGCGGGACTGCGGTGCTCCCCGTGCTGGGGTTCGTCGTCTCGCCCGTGAACCGGTGGGCCGCCTGCGTGGGCGGCTCATCCCCAAA
>NZ_JBMIRS010000243.1:0-24762 GCF_049198005.1 Paracidovorax sp. MALMAid1276
GGGCATGAATGCGACAGGCGCGGCCCCAGCCCGGGCAGCCGAGCAAGGGTTGCCCCGCAGCGAGGGCTGCGTCCCCCTGCCCGCAACGCGCAGCGTTGCGAGAGCGGGGGGAAGTGCCGCAGGCGCTCAGGGGGGGGTTCATCTCAGCACCGCCAGCGCAAACGGCAGGCTCACCATGCCCAGCAGGGTGGACAGCGTGACCAGCCCCGCCACATACGGCCCGTTGTAGCCCATGCGCGCGGCCAGCACGTAGCAGGTGGAGGCCGTGGGCAGGGCCGAGAAGGCCAGCAGCACCGTGGTCTGCACGGGGCTCAGCCCCAGCAGGCGTGCCATCGCAAAGGCAATGAGCGGCTGCACCAGGTGGCGGATGGACAGCACGGCCACGCTCAGCGCCTTGCCGCGCGCCAGCAGTCCGAACTGCAGGCCCGCACCCGCCGCCATCAGCCCCAGCGCCAGCGAGGCCGCGCTGATGCGGCCCACCGTGGGCGCGGCCCAGTCCGGAATGCGAAAGCCCAGCAGGTTGGCGGCCAGGCCCGACAGGGTGGCGATGATGAGCGGGTTGCGCGCCAGCTCACGCGCAAAGCTGTGCTTGCCGTGCCGCGCCATGGGCCACACGGCCGCCACGTTGAACAGCGGCACGCACACGCCGATCAGCACGGCGATCATGAGCAGGCCCTCGGCCCCGGCCAGGCGCTCGGCAATGGCCAGGCCGATGAAGGAATTGAAGCGGAACGCCACCTGCGCGCTGGCCGCGTGGTCGCGCGCATCGATGTGTCGGCCCAGCCACGGCCAGTGCGGCAGGCTGTAGGCAAGCGCAATGCCGGAAACGCCCATCGCCAGTCCCGCTGCTATGAGGCCCGAGGCCGCGCCGATGTCCACCGGGCTCTTGACGATGGATTGGAACAGCAGCACCGGAAACAGCAGGTAGTACACCAGGCTTTCCACCGGCTGCCACACCGTGCGGTTGAGCGCCGTGTAGCGGCACACCAGATAGCCGAAGAGGATGAGGGAAAAGTCGGGGATCAGGAGCTGGGCGTAGTTCACCCTGCCGAGAATAGCGGATGCCGCGCACTTCTTCGGGTTAGCCCTTATGTGGAATCCGCAGGGCGCCAACGCGCAGGTTGGGCATACCATCGGCGCTATCTGTCACCCCGCACAAGGAGAACTCCATGCAACGTCGTCAATGGCTCGCCCTGACCGTACTGGCCGCCGCAGCAGGCACCGCTGCCGCGCAGGGCTACCCCAACAAGGTGATCAAGCTGCAGGTGCCGTTTGCGCCTGGCGGCACCACCGACATCATTGCGCGCGTGATCGCCGACCCCCTGGGCAAGGCCCTGGGCCAGAGCGTGATCGTGGAGAACAAGGCCGGTGGCGGCGGCATCGTGGGCGCGTCCGAAACCGCCCGTTCGGCACCCGACGGCTACACGCTGGGCATCGCCACCGTCTCCACCACGGCCGCCAACCCGGCCATCAACCCCAAGACGCCCTACAACCCGCTGACCGACTTCACGCCCATCGTGAACATCGCGGCCACGCCCAACCTGATCGCCGTGAACCCCAGCTTCCCGGCCAAGGACTACAAGGCCTTTTTGGCCGAAGTGCAGAAGAACCCCGGCAAGTATTCGTATGCATCTTCGGGCACCGGCGGCATCGGCCATCTGCAGATGGAGCTGTACAAAAGCCTGTCCAACACCTTCGTGACGCACATCCCTTACCGCGGCGCGGGCCCGGCGCTGAACGACACGGTGGCCGGCCAGGTGCCGATCATCTTTGACAACATTCCCTCGGCGCTGCCCTTCATCAAGGACAACCGACTGGTGGCCATTGCCGTGGCAGCGCCCCAGCGCGTGGCCGCCCTGCCCAATGTGCCCACGTTCAAGGAACTGGGCCTGGAGCCCGTGAACCGCATGGCCTACTACGGCGTCCTGGGCCCCAAGGGCCTGCCCAAGGAAGTGGTGGACAAGGTGAACGCCGCGGTGCGCACCGTGCTGCAGGATCCTGCCGTGAAGAAGCGCATCGAAGACACCGGCTCCATCGTGGTGGGCAACACGCCCGAGCAATTTGCCGAGCAGATCAAGGCGGAATTCGCCGTCTACAAGGACGTGGTCGCCAAGCAGAAGCTCACGCTGGAATAAGTACCTCGGAAGTCCCACTGCGGTCTTCCCGCGCTGAACTGAAAAGCCGCCTGTGCCCGCAGGCGGCTTTTTTACGTGCTATCGTTTTTTCAATGCTCTCCGACAGCCTGAACGCGATCGATGCCTTTGTGGATGCCTTGTGGCTGGAAGATGGCCTTGCGCGCAACACCCTGGCCGCCTACCGTCGCGACCTCACGATGTATGCGCAGTGGCTGGCCGACCAGCAGCCCGCACTGGCGCTGGACGGCACGGCCGAGCACCACCTGCAGGCCTACTTTGCCGCGCGGCACACGCAGACGCGGGCTACATCGGCCAACCGCCGTCTCACGGTGCTGCGCCGCTACTTTCACTGGGCCCTGCGCGAACGGCGCATCAGCGCGGACCCGACCTTGCGCCTGCAGGCCGCGCGCCAGCCGCTGAGGGTGCCCAAGACGCTGTCGCAGGCGCAGGTGGAAGCCTTGCTGGCGGCGCCAGACCTGGGCCACCCCCTGGGCCTGCGCGACCGCACCATGCTGGAGCTGATGTACGCGAGCGGCCTGCGCGTGACCGAGCTGGTCACGCTGAAGACCTTTCAGCTGGGGCTGAACGAGGGCGTGCTGCGCGTCATGGGCAAGGGCAGCAAGGAGCGGCTCGTGCCCTTTGGCGAAGAGGCGCGGCAGTGGCTGCAGCGCTATCTGCACGAGGCGCGCGGCGCCATCCTGGGCGGGCAGCAGACGGACGACCTCTTCGTGACCCAGCGCGGCAGCGGCATGACGCGCGCCATGTTCTGGGTGATCGTCAAGAAATGGGCGCAGGTGGCGGGCATCACGGTGCCCTTGTCGCCCCACACGCTGCGCCATGCGTTTGCCACCCATCTGCTCAACCACGGCGCGGACCTGCGTGTGGTGCAATTGCTGCTGGGGCACGCCGACATCTCGACCACGACCATCTATACCCATGTGGCGCGCGAGCGGCTCAAGGCGCTGCATGCGCAGCACCATCCGCGCGGATAGCGGCTGGTTGGCGTGCGTCCCGGCCCCATCCATTCATTCATTCATTCATTCATTCATTCGTCCCCCCATTCGTCTCATCCATTCAAGGGAAATTTCATGAAAAAAATGTTCGTTGGTGCCTTGCTGCTGAGCGCGGCCACCGTGGCGTTTGCGCAGGCCTGGCCCACGGCCAAGTCCATCCGCATCGTCGTGGCATACCCCGCGGGCGGCGTGAGCGACAACGTGGCCCGCGCGCTGGCCGACAAGCTGGCGGTGCAGCTGGGCACGCCCGTGGTCATTGAAAACAAGGCCGGCGCCAGTGGCAGCCTGGGCATGGACGCCGTGGCCAAGGCCGCACCCGACGGCTACACGCTGGGCTTTGCGGCCGTGAGCCCGCTGGCGCTCAACCCGCACCTGGGCAAGTCCCCGTTCGACCCGCAAAAGGACATTGCCCCTGTGGTCAGCGTGATGTATTCCCCCGTCATCCTGCTGGGCACCTCCGCCAGCCCGGCAGCAGACTTCAAGGAGCTGATCGCCACCGCACAGGCAAAACCCGGGGCCGTGCGCTGGGCAACGTCAGGGCAGGCGTCGCTGGGCCACATCATGCTGGAGCAAATCGTGGGCAAGAGCAAGGTCCAGATCACCCACGTGCCCTACAAGGGTGGCGGCCAGCAGATGAACGATGCCCTGGGCGGGCAGTACGAGGTGCTGTCCACCAACGCGGGCCCCGCCGTGCTGCAGCACATCAAGGCTGGCAAGCTCAAGCCGCTGGCCGTGGGGGCGCCCGCGCGGCTGGACTCGCTGCCCCAGGTGCCCACGCTGGCCGAGCTGGGCCAGCCCGCCGCCAACATGTCGTCGCTGTTCGGCATCTACGCCCCGGCCCAGACGCCCGCTGCGGTCGTCCAGCGCATCAATGCCGAGGTGAACAAGGCCCTGGCCCTGCCCGACATCCGCAGCCGCCTGGAAGCCACCGACAACGTGCCCACCGGTGGCACCGCCGCGGAGTTTGCGCGCCAGATCGCGCAGGAGTCGGACAACAACGCCCGCATCATTCGCGAAGCAGGCATCCAGGCCAGCCACTGACGGGCCCGCAGGCATCCCCACTGCCATGAAAAAGGGCCCTGGATGACCAGGGCCCTTTCTTCGATGCCGGGTTGTCCGCGGGCTGGCGAGCGTTATTCCTCGTTCAGGCTCTCGGCCCAGGTCAGGGCCTGCAGGTGGGCCCAGTTGACCTGGCGGTTGGACAGGTGCAGCGCGTCGGCGTTTTTCGCAAACGCCACCTCGTCACCGCTTTCGCAGGCGATGGTCAGCTCCAGGAAGGGTGCAAACACGCCGGTGCCGCGCAGCAGCGCGTCCATCACCGGCTCGGGCAGGGCCACGGATTCAAGTGCCTTCTCCAGCGGCACGCCCAGCATGGTGTCGAGCAGCGAGAACACGCCCACCACAAACGCGTTGTCGCATTCTTCCGGGGGCAGCAGCTCGGCCGCCAGCAGCTCCATCAGGCGGCCACGCACCACGGCGGTCTGGCCCACGGCCGGGGGGGCACCGCCCGCGCGCGAGGTGGTCATGAGCAGGGCGGCCCAGCGGAACAGCTTCTTCAGGCCGAGGATCATCACCGCGTGGCGGAAGGACGTGATCTCGCACGACAGGCCGAAGCCCGACGAGTTGATGAAGCGCAGCAGGTTGAAAGACAGCGTGGGGTCTTTCTTGAGCAGGTCTTCGATCTCGGCCGTGCTGGCCTGTTTGCGCACCAGATTGATGAGCTGGATGATGGTGGCCTGTGAGGGGCGGATGGTGGTGGCCTTGACCAGCGAGGGCTTGGCAAACCAGTAGCCCTGAAAGAGCTTCACGCCCAGACCGCGCATCAGCTCGTACTGCTCGGCGGTTTCCACCTTTTCGGCCACCAGCGTGGCCTGGCTGTGCGTGGTGGCAAATTTGACCAGCGGGGCGGCCAGCTCGGGCTTGAACGCCTGCATGTCGAGCTTGACGAAGGCTGCCAGCGGCAGCCAGCTGGTGTAGGCGCGCTTGAGCGCCTGCTGGTCGAACGCCAGGCGAAAGCCCCGGGTGCGCAAGGCGTGCAGCGTGGGCACGCGGCCTTCGATCTCTTCGGGTGTGGCGCCTTCGGGCAGGGGCGGCACTTCGAGCACCACCTTCTCGGGGTGGATCAGCTCCAGGTGGCCGCCGGAGAGGCTGTCGTGCGTGCAGTTGATGAACACCGTCTTCTTGCCCACCAGGGCCTCGGTGCCTGCATACGACAGGGCGTTGAACAGCAGGGCGGCGTCGCTGGCGGCGGTGTGCGAGTCCGACGCGGTGGAGCGGTCGAACAGCTCATAGCCATAGACCGCTCGGGCTTCGTCCACGATCGCCTGGCGGGCGATGATGGCGATGTTCTCGTCAATGGCTTCCATCGCTAGGGATGCAGCCTCCGGGGTGTCTTGTTCAGGTGTGCTGGACATGGGTCTGCAGTAGTGGGTGCAGGGGCTCTGCGTTGATTGATTCTAGACCCCTAATTCGCGACCGCGAACGATTGCTTTGCACATCGGTTGCGCGGGCCCGGCAGGGCGCATCGCCGGGTCACTGCGTGAGGTGGTCGGCCCAGGCCAGCGCCTGCAGGTGCGCCATGTTGATCTGCTGGCTGGAGAGGTGCAGCAGGCCCGCCGTGCGGTTGAACACCGCATCGTCGCTGGACTCGCAGGCCTCGGCCAGTGTGAGCAGATCGCCCAGGAAGCCCTCGCGCCGCAACAGCGCCGCAGCCACGGGCTCGGGCACGTTCAGCAGGCCGATGGCCGACTCCATGGGCATGGAGAGCATCACGTCCAGCAGCGAGAAGATGCCCACCACGAAGGCCTGATCGGCCTCCTCCGGTGGCAAGGTTTCCAGTGCCAGCAGCTCCATCAGCCGGCCGCGCTCCACGGCGGTCTGCCCCACGGACGAGGGCGCGCCGCCGGTGCGCGAGGCCGTCAGCAGCAGCGCCGCCCAGCGGAACAGCTTCTTCAGGCCCATCAGCATCACGGCCTGGCGGAAGGACGTGATCTCGCGGTTCAGGCCGAAGCCCGCCGAGTTGATGATGCGCATCAGGTTGAATGCGAGCCCGGCGTCCTTCTTCAGCACAGCCTCGATCTCGTCCGTGCTGGCCTGTTTGCGCACCTGGTTGATGAGCTCGATGATGCTGGCCTGCGAGGGCGACAGCAGCTTGGCCTCGACCAGCGAGGGACGCGCGAACCAGTAGCCCTGGAACAGCTGCACGCCCTGGCTGGAGACCATGTCGTACTGCTGGGCGGTCTCGACCTTTTCCGCGATCAGCTCGGCCTTGGAGTTGCGGCCTGCATAGCTGATGAGCACGGCCAGCTGGTCGGGTGCGAGCACCGACAGGTCCAGCTTGATGTAGTCGGCCAGCGGCAGCCACGGAGCGTAGGCGGACTGCAGCACCGTGTGGTTGAACGCCAGATGGAAGCCCCGGTTGCGCAGCTCCTGAAGGATGGGCATGCGGGTGGCCACCTCGTCGGCCGCAGCGTGGCCGAGCGGCGGAATCTCCAGCACCACTTTGTCCGGGTCCACCAGCTCCAGGTGGCCGCCCGCCAGGCTTTCGTGGGTGCAGTTCACAAAGATGAGCTTCTTGCCCACCAGCTCGTCCGTGCCCGCGTGCGACAGCGCGGTGAACACCAGGATCACGTCGGTGGCGGCCGTGTGCGCTGCGCCGCTGCGCGACCGGTTGAACAGCTCGTACCCCACGACCACCTGCTGCGCGTTGACGATGGCCTGGCGCGCGATCATGGCGACCGAAGCCTGATTGCCCGGTGGCGGTGCGGAAGAAGTGCCGGGGGCGGAAGGTGAAGTCATGGAGGTCATCGTGAAAGAGGGACGCGGCACACAGGATGCAGGCCGGTGCAAATTGTAGGAGTCATCGAATCCCGGGGCGGCTGAATGCCTTCTCAGGCCTGCTGCAGCCAGCGCAGCTCTGCGTCGGAGAACCCGGCCTTGCGGCGGGCGGCCTCGTTGAAGGGCGGCTTCAGCCGGGGGGCTTCGTACTGGCGCACCAGGGCGCCGTAATGGGTTTCGGGGTCCAGCCCCTCCCGTTCGCACAGCCAGCGGTACCAGTGGTTGCCAATGGCCACATGGCCCACCTCGTCGCGCAGGATGATGTCCAGAATGCCCACGGCCGCCAGCGCGTCGGGCGTGCCCACCTGGCGCAGCTTGGCCTGGATCTGGGGCGTGGCGTCCAGCCCGCGCGCCTCCAGCGTGCGGGGCACCAGGGCCATGCGGGCCACGATGTCGTGCCGGGTCTTCTCGCACATGGTCCACAGCCCCTGGTGGGCTGGAAAGTCGCCATAGTCGTGCCCCTGCTGGCGCAGGTGGTCGCGCAGCATGCGAAAGTGGCGCGCTTCTTCGCCGGCCACCAGCATCCAGTCGGTGTAGTAGGCGGCCGGCATGCCGTCGAAGCGCCATACGGCGTCCAGCGCGAGGTTGATGGCGTTGAACTCGATGTGGGCAATGGCGTGGATGAGCACGGCTCGGCCCTCGGCCGTGGCGGGCGAGCGGCGCGCCACCTCGGTGTGGCGGCGCAGCTCGGGGCGGGCCGGGCGCCCGGGCAGGGCGCTGGGGTCGGTGGGTGCGGCGGGGGGGGAGTCTGCTATTGAAAGCGTAGCTGCCTGCGCTTGCAGGTCAAGCGCTGCGGCCGCTTTTTGTTCGGGGTCTGCAAGGCACAAGACCTGCAGTGCACGGTGGCGAAGCTCCATCCTTACAATTCTAGGCCTTGCCATCGGGCGCAAAGCCTCACGCTTTGTAACCGTTGGCGACCTCTTTGGGAGCGCCGCTGCACGGACGCTCTTTTCATTTTTGCGGAGCGGGTGCATGGCGATTTACGAACTGGATGGAGTGGCGCCTCAGCTGGCGGCGTCGGCCTGGGTGGCAGACAGCGCCCAGGTGATGGGCAACGTGGTGCTGGGCGAGGACGCCAGCGTGTGGTTTGGCACCGTGGTGCGCGGCGACACCGAGAGCATCACCATCGGTGCGGGCTCCAACATCCAGGACGCGAGCGTGCTGCATGCCGATCACGGCAAACCGCTGGTCGTGGGTGAGCGCGTGACGGTGGGCCACCAGGTGATGCTGCACGGCTGCACCATCGGCGACGAGTCGCTGATCGGCATTGGTGCCGTGGTGCTCAACGGCGCAAAGATCGGCAAGCACTGCCTGGTGGGCGCGGGCGCGCTGGTGACCGAGGGCAAGGAGTTTCCGGACGGCTCGATGATCATCGGCAGCCCCGCCAAGGCCGTGCGCGAACTCACCCCCGAGCAGATCGAGGGCCTGCGCCAGAGCGCACAGCACTACATCGACAATGCGCGCCGCTTTCAAAAAGGCCTGCACAAGATCGGCTGAAAGGCCATCGCTTTATTTTCTGGAATCCCTTGAGTGTCTGAACTCCACAAGTTTCTATTTGACGGCCTGCCGGTGCGCGGCATGATCGTGCGCCTGACCGACGCCTGGACCGAGATCCTGCGCCGCCGTGCCAGCAACACCTCCACCGGCGCCTACCCGGAACCCGTGAGCGAGCTGCTGGGCGAGATGGCGGCCGCGGGCGTACTCATGCAGTCCAACATCAAGTTCAATGGCGCGCTGGTGCTGCAGGTGTTTGGCGATGGCCCGGTGAAGCTGGCCGTGGCCGAGGTGCAGTCGGACCTGAGCCTGCGGGCCACCGCCACGGTGAACGGCGAAGTGCCCCCCGACGCGAAGCTGAGCCAGATGGTCAATGTGGGCGGCGGCGGCCGCTGCGCCATCACGCTCGACCCCAAGGACCGCCACCCCGGCCAGCAGCCGTACCAGGGCGTGGTGCCGCTGCATGGCGACCACCACGAGAAGCTGGAGCGCCTGTCGGACGTGCTGCAGCACTACATGCTGCAGTCCGAGCAGCTCGACACCATTCTGGTGCTGGGCGCCAACCAGCAGGTGGCGGCGGGCCTTCTGATCCAGCGCATGCCGATCAAGGGCGAGGGCAACCTGGCGGCCGGCCTCTCGCACCGCGAGAACGAGGACCAGATCGGCCACAACGAGGACTACAACCGCATCGCCCACCTGGCGGCCAGTCTCACGCGCGAGGAGCTGCTGACGCTGGACGTGGACACCATCCTGCGCCGCCTGTTCTGGGAAGAAAAGCTGCTGCGCTTCGAGCCGCTGCTGGGCGCCACCGGCCCCCGCTTTGCCTGCACCTGCAGCCGCGAGCGCGTGAGCAACATGCTGCGCAACCTGGGCGCCGAAGAGGCCGAGAGCATCCTGGCCGAGCGCGACGATATCGAGGTGGGCTGCGAGTTCTGCGGCCAGCAGTACCGGTACGACGCGGTGGACGCGGCGCAGATTTTCGTGTCCCCCGGCTCCGCGCAGCCGCCCGGGCCCACCGGGATCCAGTAGCCGCCATCGGGCGGCGGCGTGGCGGGCGCGAGACCGGCGCGGCCCGCCGTGGTCGGCTGCCGTTCAGCGGCCTCTCAGCGGCCTTTCAGCGTCCGTTCACGCCCTGGCCGGTCAAGGCCGTGAACAAGCGGTGCTCACATTCCGGGTCGCTGCACTTCTCGCAGTTCCATGCACGCAGTCGCGCGGGGCGTTCGCGCTCGAAGTCTGAGCCAAAATTGCCGTTAGCGCTTGATGGGTAAGGGTTTTCAGCTATTAAATTAATAGCTTTCAATGCGTGCTCCACCCGCTGCGGACCCTGCCCGTACACCACGCGGTAGGGCACGCCGGCACTGTCCAGCGCGGCGCGCAGCAGCGCGTCGCAGGCTTCCCGGGGCAGGGCGTCGGCCCGCGCTGGCAGGGTGGGCACCAGCGGTGGCGGCTGGTCCAGGCCCATCAGCAGGGTCAGGTGGGCCTGGCGGTGCCGTTGCAGCGCCTCCAGGGTTTTCAGGCCCGGCTCAGCGCTGGGCTGCACAGGCCGGGGCGTTGGGGTGGCGGCAGCGGCGGCAGTGTCGGCGGCGTCGCCACGGTCGGTCGCTGTCAGGGCCTCCAGCAGCGCCGTGGACGACTGAACGGACACCCGCTGCCCGTCAACGCGCCGCGCCAACGCCTCGGCCAATGCGTCGACCAAGGCCGCGGCGCCCGCGCCCGGGGCGCCGATCACCAGAATCAGTGCAGGGGTGGGGTGGTCAGCCATGGACGAAAACTCGGCAGGTCACGGGTGGGGGCACGCTGAACCGGGGCGGCGAGAGCGGATGGTGCGCGATGCGGGGGAGCGGAATGAGGGCGCGGCCCCGAGCCTGGCAGCCGCGCGTGATGGACAGAGGATGGGGCGGGCGCAGGCGCCCCGCTGTCAGCGCGGTGTGAACTGCACGTACACCTCGTTGGGCTTGACCATGCCCAGCTCGCTGCGCGCCTTTTCTTCCACCATGTCCAGGCCCTCCTTGAGGTCGTGCACCTCGGAGGCCAGGCGCTCGTTGGCCTGGCGGGCCAGGTCGTTGGCGGCTTTCTGAGCCTCGATCTGCCGCTGCATCTCGGTGACCCGCGGCACGCTGCCGCGCCCCAGCCAGAGCTGGGCGTGCAGCGCCACCAGCAGCGCCAGCAGGACGAACGGAAGCATGCGCGAGCCCATGGTGGTTGGCGTCACGCCTTCTCGTCAACAGCCAAGACGGCGGCGTGCATCGGGCACCCTGGGGCTGTGCAGCAGACGAACACCGCGCAACGCCCGGTCAGCGCAGGTTGTAGAACGCCGCGCGGCCGGGGTACTGGGCGATTTCGCCCAGGTCTTCCTCGATGCGCAGCAGCTGGTTGTACTTGGCGATGCGGTCCGAGCGCGACAGCGAGCCGGTCTTGATCTGGCCGGCGTTGGTGCCCACCGAGATGTCGGCAATGGTGCTGTCTTCGGTCTCGCCCGAGCGGTGCGAGATCACGGCGGTGTAGCCGGCGCGCTTGGCCATTTCGATGGCGGCAAAGGTTTCGGTCAAGGTGCCGATCTGGTTGATCTTGATGAGGATCGAGTTGGCGATGCGCTTGTCGATGCCTTCCTTCAGGATCTTGGTGTTGGTCACGAACAGGTCGTCGCCCACCAACTGCACCTTGTCGCCCAGGCGCTCGGTAAGAATCTTCCAGCCGTCCCAGTCGCCTTCGTGCATGCCGTCTTCGATGCTGATGATGGGGTACTTGTCCACCCAGGCCGCCAGCATGTCGGTCCACTGCTGGGCCGTGAGCTTGAGGCCGCCTTCGCCTTCCAGCACGTACATGCCGTCCTTGTAGAACTCGCTGGCCGCGCAATCGAGGCCCAGGGCGATCTGCTCGCCAGCCGTGTAGCCAGCGGCTTCAATCGCTTGCAGGATCAGGCGGATCGCGGCTTCGTGGTTTTCAACGCTGGGGGCAAAGCCGCCTTCGTCGCCCACGGCGGTGCTCATGCCCTTGTCGTGGATGATCTTCTTGAGCGCGTGGAATACCTCGGCACCCCAGCGCACGGCCTCGCGGAACGTGGGCGCGCCCACGGGGATGATCATGAACTCCTGCAGATCGAGGCTGTTGTTGGCATGCGCACCGCCATTGATCACGTTCATCATGGGCACAGGCAACTGCACGCTGCCCATGCCGCCCAGGTAGCGGTACAGCGGCAGGCCGGATTCTTCGGCAGCTGCGCGCGCCACGGCCATCGACACGGCCAGCATGGCGTTGGCGCCCAGGCGGCTCTTGTTCTCGGTGCCATCCAGGTCGATCAGGGTCTTGTCCAGAAAGGCCTGCTCGGAGGCGTCGAGGCCCAGCACGGCTTCGCTGATCTCGGTGTTGATGTGTTCCACGGCCTTGAGCACGCCCTTGCCCAGATAGCGGCCCTTGTCGCCGTCGCGCATTTCAATGGCTTCGCGGCTGCCGGTGGAGGCGCCCGACGGCACGGCGGCGCGGCCCATCACGCCCGATTCGAGCAGCACGTCGCATTCGACGGTGGGGTTGCCGCGGCTGTCCAGCACTTCGCGGCCTACGATGTCAACAATGGCACTCATGATGATTTCCCGTTTCTAGATAACAAAAACCAACAGCCGAATCCCACTGCAACCGCAGCCAGAGGGACCAGCAAAAACTGTGCGGCAGTGGCCGCGTATCGGCAGGCGATGCCTGGGAGTGTGAAGTCAATGGTGCACAGAGCCCGCGCCAGCCAATCCAGATGATCACCTTGCCAGCTCAGCGTCGCCCAGCCCGCAAAAAGGCCCAGCCCCAGTGCGATCGCCAGCTTCACTCACACCCCTTCGACACACACCATGCGCATGACGGCGGCGCCTTCACGGGCGGCCTTGGCTTTCTGGTACTCGGGCGTGTCATAGAAGGCGCGGGCGGCCTCGAAGCTCGGGAACTTGAGCAGCACGGTGCGGCCGGGGTTCCAGTCGCCCTCCAGCACTTCCACCTTGCCGCCGCGGATGCACACCTCGGCGCCATGCGCCTGCATGGCCAGCGTGCTCCACTTCTTGTATTCCTCGTACTGCTCCGGGTTGGTGACGGTGACGGATGCGATGACGTAACCACTGCTCATGATGTCTTCAGGCTCCAAAGTTGTTTTCGAGGAATCCGCTTTGCTTGGTGACGTCGTCGAGCGCCACCAGGGTCTCCAGCAAGGCCTTCATGTGCTTGAGCGGCACGGCGTTGGGGCCGTCCGACCAGGCGTCTGCCGGGCGGGGATGGGTTTCCATGAACAGGCCCGCCACGCCCACGGCCACACCGGCACGCGCCAGCACGGGCACCATGTCGCGCGCACCGCCGCTCACGGCGCCCAGGCCGCCGGGCTTTTGCACCGAGTGGGTCACGTCGAACACCACGGGGGCGCCGGAGTTGCGCATCTCGGCCAGGCTGGTCATGTCGGCCACCAGATTGTTGTAGCCAAAGCTCACGCCGCGCTCGCAGGCCAGAAACCGGTCTTCGGACAGGCCGGCCTCGGCCGCTGCGGTGCGCGCCTTGTCGATGACGTTCTTCATGTCCCAGGGCGCGAGGAACTGGCCCTTCTTGATGTTCACCGGCTTGCCGGACTGCGCCACGGCACGGATGAAATCGGTCTGACGGCACAGGAAGGCAGGGGTCTGCAGCACGTCGACCACGCTGGCCACTTCGGCCACATGCGAGGTGTCGTGCACGTCGGTCAGGATGGGCAGCTGCAGCTGGCGGCGCACTTCATCGAGGATCTTGAGGCCCGCTTCCAGCCCCATGCCGCGCTTGCTGGTGCCCGACGAGCGGTTGGCCTTGTCGAACGAGCCTTTGTAGATCAGCGGGATGCCCAGCGGCGCACAGGCCTCCTTGAGCTGGCCCGCCACCTCCATGGACATCTCCAGGCCCTCGATGGAGCAGGTGCCCGCGATCAGGAAAAACCGCTGGTCGAGGCCGACGTTGAATCCGCACAGCTGCATGGTGGAGCCCCTTTATGCCTTTTTGGCGGCTTGCTGGTGTTCCACGGCGGCCTTGATGAAGGCGTTGAACAGCGGGTGGCCGTTCCAGGGCGTGGACTTGAACTCGGGGTGGAACTGCACGCCGATGAACCAGGGGTGCACGCTGTGCGGCAGCTCGACGATCTCGGTGAGCTGCTCGCGCTGCGTGAGGGCCGAGATCACGAGGCCGGCCTTGCGCAGCGGATCGAGGTAGTTCACGTTGGCCTCGTAGCGGTGGCGGTGGCGCTCTGTCACCACGTCGCCATAGATGCTGTGGGCCAGCGTGTCCTTGGCCACGTCCGAGCTTTGCGCGCCCAGGCGCATGGTGCCGCCCAGGTCGGAGTTTTCGTCGCGCGTCTTGATGGTGCCGTCAGCATCCTTCCACTCGGTGATCAGCGCAATCACGGGGTGCTGGCAGGCGGGGTCGAACTCTGTGCTGTTGGCGCCCACCAGGCCCGCCACATGGCGCGCGTATTCAATGGTGGCCACCTGCATGCCCAGGCAGATGCCCAGGTAGGGCACCTTGTGCTCGCGCGCGAACTGCGCGGTGGCGATCTTGCCTTCCACGCCGCGCGCGCCGAACCCGCCGGGCACCAGGATGGCGTCGTACTTGGCCAGCTTCTGCGCTGCGTCGGCGCTTTCGATGGTCTCGGAATCCACGTGCTCGATCTTCACGCGCACATGGTTCTTCATGCCCGCGTGGCGCAGGGCTTCGTTCACCGACTTGTAGCTGTCGGACAGGTCGACATATTTGCCCACCATCGCAATGGTGACTTCGCCCTGGGGGTGCTCGGTGGCGTGCACCAGGTCGTCCCAGCGCTTGAGGCTGGTGGGCGGCGTGTTCAGGCGCAGCTTGTCGCAGATCAGGCCGTCCAGGCCCTGTTCGTGCAGCATGCGGGGCACCTTGTAGATGGTGTCCACGTCCCACATGCTGATCACGCCCCATTCGGGCACGTTGGTGAACAGCGAGATCTTGGCGCGTTCTTCTTCGGGAATGCGGCGGTCGGCGCGGCACAGCAGTGCGTCGGCCTGGATCCCGATCTCGCGCAGCTTCTGCACGGTGTGCTGCGTGGGCTTGGTCTTGAGCTCACCCGCAGCCGCGATCCACGGCAGATAGGTCAGGTGCACGAAGGCGGTGTTGTTGGGCCCCATGCGCAGGCTCATCTGCCGCACGGCTTCCAGGAAGGGCAGCGACTCGATGTCGCCCACCGTGCCGCCAATCTCGACGATGGCCACGTCCACGGCATCGGGAGAGCCAATGCCGGCGCCGCGCTTGATGAATTCCTGGATCTCGTTGGTGACGTGCGGGATGACCTGCACGGTCTTGCCCAGGTAGTCTCCGCGGCGCTCCTTTTCGAGCACGCTCTGGTAGATCTTGCCCGTGGTGAAGTTGTTGGACTTCTTCATGCGCGTTTCGATGAAACGCTCGTAGTGGCCGAGATCCAGGTCGGTTTCGGCGCCGTCGTCGGTCACGAACACCTCGCCATGCTGGAATGGCGACATCGTGCCCGGGTCGACGTTGATATACGGGTCTAGCTTGATGAGGGTGACTTTGAGTCCCCGCGATTCGAGGATCGCGGCAAGGGAGGCTGAGGCGATTCCCTTGCCGAGGGAAGACACCACACCGCCGGTGACGAAGACGAATTTGGTCATGTCTGAAGGGGGCCGCTTCGCGAGTGGCCCCCTGGTGGTGGGAAATCGGGATTATAGATGGCGCCCCGGCGGCACCCGGCTGGCAGGGCGCCCCTGTCTGCTAAATTCGCCGCATGAATGAGCTTGCTGGCAAACACATTGTTTTGGGTCTGACGGGGGGCGTGGCTTGCTACAAGGCGGCCGAGCTGTGCCGCCTGCTCATCAAGGAGGGCGCTACCGTGCAGGTGGTGATGACCGAGGCAGCAGAGCAGTTCATCACGCCGGTCACCCTGCAGGCGCTGTCGGGCCGCACCGTGTACGGGTCGCAGTGGGACGCGCGCGAACCCAACAACATGCCGCACATCAATTTGAGCCGCGAGGCCGACGCCATCGTCATTGCGCCGTGCAGTGCGGACTTCATCGCCCGTCTGGTGCAGGGCCGGGCGGACGAGCTGCTGAGCCTGCTGTGCCTGGCGCGTCCGATCGAACGCGTGCCGCTGTTGCTGGCGCCGGCCATGAACCGCGAGATGTGGGCGCATCCCGCCACACAGCGCAACCTGGCCCAGGTGGCGCAGGACGGGGCGGTGGTGCTGGGGGTAGGCAGCGGCGACCAAGCTTGTGGCGAGACCGGCGACGGCCGCATGCTGGAGGCCGAGGAAATCACCGAGGAACTGATCGCCTTCTTTGCGCCCAAGCACCTTGCCGGGCACAAGGTGCTGGTCACGGCGGGGCCCACCTTCGAGGCCATGGACCCAGTGCGCGGCATTACCAACCATTCCAGCGGCAAGATGGGCTTTCACATCGCGCGTGCGGCCCGTGAGGCCGGGGCCGAGGTGACGCTGGTGGCGGGGCCTGTGCATCTGCCCACGCCCCGGGGCGTGCGGCGCGTGGATGTGCAGTCGGCCCGCCAGATGCTGGCGGCGGTGGAGCAGCAGGCGGCCACTGCCACGGTGTTTGTCGCTACAGCAGCCGTGGCGGACTGGCGTCCCGCCCAGGCCTCCGAGCAGAAAATCAAGAAGGACGGTTCGGGCCTGGCGCCCACACTCGCCTTTACGGAAAACCCGGACATCCTGGCGTCGGTGGCCCAGTCGGACCGGGCGCGCAGCGGTGCGCTGTACTGCGTGGGATTTGCCGCCGAAAGCCATGATCTGCTGGCGCATGCCACGGCCAAGCGCGCGCGCAAGGGTGTGCCCCTGCTGGTGGGCAATATCGGCCCTGCAGCCTTTGGGCAGGACGACAATGCACTGCTGCTGGTGGATGCCGGCGGACACCGCGAGCTGCCCCATGCGTCCAAGCGGCTGCTGGCGCGGCAGCTGGTGCAGGAGATTGCGGCGCGGCTGCCGTCACTGCCACCGCGTGCCTGATTGCCTTTCTGACGTGCGGGAGCGTGTATGAAAACTGGCGCCACCAAACCCGAATGGGACACGCCGCCCAACGGTGACTTCGCGAGCTATGTGGAGCGCCTCACGGCATCGCCGCCTCCAGAGACCACCGCAAGCCGCACGGCGCGGGCCCGAGCTGCCGCCGCCCCCGCGAGCGCGGCGCCGCGAGAGGCCGCCAAGGGGGCAACCAGTCTGCCCCCCGAGCTCGCCACAGCGATGCTGCCCGTGCTGGGCGTTCTGCGCGCCGTCCGCGCGGTGCTGCTTGCGTTGACGTTGCTGCATGCCGGCTTGCTGTTCGTTGTAGGCCGTGGCTCGCTGCCGGGGCTGCTGGTGATGGCTGCGGTGTGGTGGGGGCTGGGAAGATTGCTGCAACTGGCTCCCGATCCGCGTGCTCGTGCGCGGGGCGGCAGCACCGCCGCCGCCAAGGCCCGCACAGAACAAGCCTTGCAGGAGCGGCTGCATCAGGTCGCTCAGACCCGCAACCCAGGAAAGAAGAAACAACCGTGAAGATCGACGTCAAGATTCTGGATCCGCGCATGGCGGAGCAGTTGCCCACCTACGCCACCCCCGGCAGCGCCGGGCTGGACCTGCGCGCCTGCCTGGACGCGCCATTGACCCTGCAACCCAATGCGTGGCAGCTCGTGCCCACGGGCATCTCGGTGTACATCAAGGACCCGGGCTACGCTGCCCTGATCCTCCCGCGCTCGGGCCTGGGCCACAAGCACGGCATCGTGCTGGGCAACCTGGTCGGCCTGATCGACAGCGATTACCAGGGGCAGCTGATGGTGAGCGCCTGGAACCGGAGCAGCGTGGCCTTCACCCTCGAACCCATGGAGCGCCTGGCACAGCTCGTGATCGTCCCGGTGGTGCAGGCGCAGTTCAATGTGGTCACCGAGTTCGCCGCCACCGAGCGCGGCGAGGGGGGCTACGGCTCGACCGGCAAGGCCTGAAGGCTTCCAGGAGTCTGCGCGGCAGAAGGAGCACCGGCGGCTGCAACGCACGATAAACCGGCCTTGCGCGTTTCGCTTCGATGCCTTCTGCCGCGCAGACCCCTGGCGCGCGCGCTGGCGCGGCCCGTGCGGCGCTGCGTAAGACGAGGCTTACCTGCCCTCGGGGGCGCAGATGACGCACCGCCCTGCCTGCGGTCTACGCCGCTGCTGCCCGCGTCCTTGTTCCAATCGGGTCAGAGCGCATCGAGGCGAAACCACCGATTGCCCTGCGCCCACTTTGACTCAAGGAGATCGATATGCTGAATATTCCCCGTCCTTTCGCGCTGGCTGGCGCGCTGGTGATCGCAGGTTCCCTGGGTGCCTGCGCCAGCAATCCCCCGCAGCAGCCCCAGTATTCCGGTGGCTATCAGACACCCGCTCCCGTGTATCCCTCCAACCCCGTGGGCACCGAATACGGGCGCGTGTCGAACATCGAGACGTTGCAGGGCCGTACGCAGGGGCAGACCTCTGGCGGCGGCGCCATTCTGGGTGCCGTCGTGGGCGGTGTTCTGGGCAACCAGATCGGCAAGGGATCGGGCCGCGCCGCGGCCACCGCCGTGGGCGCGCTGGGCGGCGCTGTGGCTGGCAATGCCATTGAAAGCCGCAACAACAGCAGCGACACCGTGCAGGGTTATCGCCTGTCGGTGCAGCTCGACCGCGGTGGCTACCGCGTCTATGACGTGAGCACGCCGGGCGACCTGCGCATCGGTGATCGGGTTCGTCTGTACAACGGGCAGATCTCGCGCATCTGACGGGGCCGCCCGGGTCCGCCAGGCTCTCCGCGAGCCGGGCGGGCCGTCTTTCAGTGCAGCAGGGAGCTGCCGGGGGCCTGCGGTTCGATGCGAAAGAACCCTGTCCCGGCCGTGCCCCGGCCAATTTCTTCTTCGGTCGCTTCGCGCACGGACTGCACGGTCAGCTGCAGCCGCAAGGCAATGCCCGCCAGCGGGTGATTGCCGTCGAGCACCACATGCTCGGGGTAGATCTCTGTGATGGTGTAGAGCGCGCTGCGCGGCGCGTCGGGGTTGCATCCCGCGGGCAATGCGGCGCCATCAAAGGTCATGCCCTCCTCGATCTCCGCCGGGAACAGCGCGCGCGGTTCCAGGAACAGCAGCTGGTCGTTGAAGTCGCCAAAGGCGTCCTCGGGTTCAAGGTGCAAGGCTAGCGTAGCGCCGGGGCTGTGGCCTTGCAGGGCCTCCTCGATACGGGGCAAGAGGTCGTTTCCGCCGACCAGAAATTCGACGGGGTCATCCAGTACGTCGAGCACCTCACCGAGCGTGTCCTTGAGCGTCCAGGTCAGTGCGACCACACATTGTTGGGTAATTTCCATAGGAGAATTGTCGCAGTTTGACTTCTCACGCGCCCCTCGCGGCACCTGACCTCATGGATATCGAGCACCCCTTGCCCCTGCTGGGCGGATTGACGCCTTCGCAGTTCATGCGTCGCCACTGGCAAAAAAAGCCGTTGCTGGTGCGCCAGGCGGTACCTCTGTTTGCGCCTCCGGTGCTGCGCGCCGAGCTGGTTGCGCTGGCAGCGCAGGAGGGGGTGGAATCGCGTCTGGTGCAGCGCGCAAAGGGCGCCTGGAAGCTGCGCCACGGCCCGTTTGGCCGTCGTTCCCTGCCCTCGCTGCAGCAACCGGAGTGGACCCTGCTCGTGCAAGGTGTAGACCTGCACAACGCGCAGGTTCATGATCTGCTGCAGCAGTTTCGTTTTGTGCCCGATGCGCGCCTGGACGACGTCATGATCAGTTATGCCAGCGACAACGGCGGGGTCGGGCCGCATTTCGACAGCTATGACGTCTTCCTGCTGCAGGCCCATGGCAGGCGCCGGTGGCGCATTGGCCGCCAAAAGGATCTGAGCCTGCAGGACGGCGTGCCCCTCAAGGTACTGGCCCGCTTCGAACCGGAAGAAGAATTTGTGCTGGAGCCCGGGGACATGCTGTACCTCCCGCCGCGCTATGCCCATGATGGAGTCGCCGAAGGGGGTGACTGCATGACGTATTCGATCGGTTTCAGGGCCCCATCGCGTGCCGAACTGGCGCATGAAATCATGGCGCGGTTTGCCGAAGAGGCGGCGGACGAGGGTGCCACGCCACTTTACGCCGACCCGCGCCAGCCAGCCGCTGAATCGCCCGCAGCGATACCGGCCGGCCTGCACGACTTCGCCCGCGCGGCGCTCGAGCGGGCGCTGGCCCAGCCCCACGCCATGGACCGCGCCTTGGGGGAATACCTCACCGAGCCCAAGGCCAGCGTGTGGTTCGAGCCGGGCGATGCCGGGGTGATGCTGGAGGGGGTGCGGCTGGACCGGCGCAGTCGCATGATGTATGACGCCAAGCATGTTTTCATCAACGGCGAGAGCTATCTTGCAGGCGGGCGGGACGCCACGCTGATGCGGCGGCTCGCCAACGAGCGGCAGCTGACCGCCCGCGATCTGGCCCGCGCCAGCGATGATGCGCTGGAGCTTCTTTCTGATTGGTGCGACCAGGGCTGGGCCCATTCCTGGAGCCAGTAGCGCGCCGCATACCGTAGCGCGCCGCACACTTTTGTTTGCGCAAAGGATGCCATTCCATGACCGAACTCACCGAGAACGCAACGCCTTCACCCGCTGGCGACCTGCCGGTCGGTCGATTCAGCAGCCGGGATGCCTTTCAGCAGATGGTGCGAGACGCCTTTGCAGCCGCGGCGCGGGAGGGCTGGCAGGAAATCATCATCAGCGACGCCCATTTTCACGACTGGCCCCTGGGCGAGCGCAGTGTGGTGGAAGCGCTGCAGGAGTGGGCGCACGGCAGCCGCCGTTTCACGATGCTGGCCTGCAGCTACGACGATGTGATACGGCGCCACGCGCGCTTCGTGCGCTGGCGTGGCACCTGGGACCACATCATCAGCTGCCGGCGCAGTCCGGCCGCCGACCCGCTCGACATTCCCAGCGCCCTGTGGTCGCCCCAGTGGGTGATGCACCGCCTCGATCCTGAGCGCTGCGTGGGGGTGTCGGGCACCGAGCCCGACCGCCGGGTGTTGCTGCGAGAAACGCTGAATGAGTGGGTGCGTGGCAAAAGCGCTCCCGGTTTTCCGGCCACCACCTTGGGGCTCTGACGCAGGCCTGCACCGAGATGGCGCGCAGCACATACTGCGTCCCAGCAGTCCTTGCAGGCCTGCCCCTTGTGGGGGTGAGGTGCTGCGGACCGCGTCAATGGCTTGTAAACCTTTCGTCAGTGTTAGTCAGTATTGACTAAATGCCAATATAATCCGGGGTTGCGCCAAAAAGGTGCAATTCAAGTGCATCGTGCCAATGCGTGCCGGGGCTGATGACAGGCCTGACGCCATGGCTTTTCAAGATTCTGTCTGTCCAACTAGGAACCTCTCAATGAAGAACTCTCTCGTTCTGGCCGCCCTGATCGCTGCTGCTGCACTCGCCGCCTGTGGCAAGAAGGAAGAACCCGCTCCAGCACCCGCTCCCGCTCCTGTGGCAGCACCTGCTCCAGCCGCTGAGCCAGCCGCATCCGCCGCTTCCGAAGCTGCTTCCGACGCTGCTGCTTCCGCTGCTGACGCTGCCAAGTCCGCCGCTGACGCAGCCGCTTCTGCTGCTACCGGCGCTGCTTCCGAGGCCAAGTAATCATTGCCGACTGGACCTTCGGCGTTGTTGCCTCTGTGTCTGCGTGACCGCAGGCCGCGGCGCCTCAGGCAAGACCCCGTACCTGCGAAGGACGGGGTTTTTTTTCGCCTGCCTTTTTTTTGCCTGCCGTGCGAGGGGGCTTCAGCCCACACCGAGCCAGTCGGTGCCGAGCAGCGGATCTGCCACCACCACCCGTTCTTCGTGCCAGCCCATGGCTTCTGACAGTGCCCTGCGCGCCAGCGCGGGCGCGTTGTTGCGCGCGCTGAGGTGGGCGGCCACCACGCACTGCAGTGCGTCGTGCCGCACAGCCCGCAGGATGCCCGCGCTCGCCGCATTGGCGAGGTGGCCGAACCGGCCGCCCACGCGGCGCTTCAGAAAGGCCGGGTAGCTGGAAGCGGCCAGCAGTTCGGGGTCGTGGTTGGCCTCGATCATCATGGCGTCGCAGCCTTCCAGCTGGCGCAGCACGTGGTCGCTCGCATGGCCCAGGTCGGTCATCACCGCCAGCGATGCTGTGCCGTCCGTGCAGCGCAGTTGCAGCGGTTCTCGCGCGTCATGCGGCACGGTGAAGGGCAGGGCGGACAAGGCGGGCAGATCGATGGGTTCCATGTCGCGCGCCACCCGCAGCCCGCCACCCAGGTCCGGGGCGCCCAGCGCGGCGTGCGTGCCCGCGCTCATCCACACGGGAAGGCCGTGGCGCACGGCCAGTGTCTGGGCGCAACCGATGTGGTCCGAGTGCTCGTGCGTGATGAACACGGCATCGATGTCCTCGATGCGCAGGCCGGCCTGCGCAAGGCGTGATTGCAGCTGGCGGATGCCAAAGCCGCTGTCCACCAGCAGGCGGCTCACGCGCGATCCGCCGGTGCCTTCCACCACAGTGGCGTTGCCGGTGCTGCCGCTGCCCAGGTTCTTGAATCGCAGCATGGCACGCCGTGTCGTCATGGGAGAGCGGGGCGGCACGGGCATGGAAATGCCCGTTGCCGCCCCGCCCCGGGGTGGATGCGAGTGCGTTACTTCAGGTCGTCGGCAATCACACGCACGATGCGCTCGGCGTTGGCCGAGGTCTCGGGCGCGCCGGCTTCGTTGAGCACCGACACCGTGGTCGATTCGCCCTGGCTGCGCACCACGATGCGGAATTTGAGGGGAGGAATGGCGTCTGCGGACCGGCTGAACAGCTTGCCGAAGAAGCCGGGTTCCTTCTTGTCGGTATTGGGGGCGACGTAGCGCACGAAGTAGGTGCCTTCGTTGCGGTTGCGGTCTTCGACCGTGAAGCCCGTGCGGTCCAGCGCCAGGCCCACGCGGCGCCAGGCGCGGTCAAAGCCTTCGTCCATCTGCACCACAGGCACGTTGTTCACCGTGGCCACGCGGGCGGTCGGTGCGCGCGGAGCGGCGGCCGCGGCCACCACGGCCTTGGACTGCTCCTGGCTCACGCCCAGCTTGACCATCAGGCGGCGCAGGAATTCGGTTTCGAGTTCCGGGTCGGACGGCCGGGGCTGCCAGACGGTGTTGTCCTTGGTCTGCGAGCCGTACACCTCGACCAGGCCCCGGTGGGTGATGTAGATCTCGGTGCCGCCGCTGGCGGTGCGTTCGAGGCGGGTGCGGAACTTGTCGCGCTCACCCGTGGAATACAGCGAATCGAGCAGCTTGCCGATGGTGGAGCGGATGAAATCCTGCGGCAGCTTGGCGCGGTTTTCGGCCCAGTCAGTTTCCATGATGCCCACGCGGGCGTCGGCCTGTTCCAGGTTGAAGCCGCTCTCTTGCCAGAAATCGCGCACGGGCTCCCACAGCTTGTCGGCCGGGCGGTTGACCACCAGCCAGCGCTGGTTGCCGTCGCGCGCGATGCGCACGTCGCCCATCTGCGCGGCTGCAGCGTTGGCCGTGCCCGAGGGCTGAGCGGCCTGGCCGGCCTGCAGCGCAGCGGCCGACACCGTGCCCCCGGGGACGGCGTAGCGGGAGTCGCGCGAGAGCTGGGTGAGGTCCGGCGGCACTTCCAGGGTGGAGCCCTTGGCGGCACTCTTGTAGTCGATCTTGTCGCCCTCAAGGGCGGCGCAGGCAGACAGGGCCATGGCAAGGGCCAGCAGGCTCAGGCGGGAGATAGCAGCGTTCACGCGGAAATCCTTGGGAAGTGTCTCGGAATAAGCGGGCGGGGCGCCCGGCTCAGATCAGGCCGCTGCTTCGCAGCGCGGCTTCAACCACCGCCTCGTTGCTGGTGGACAGCGGCGTCATGGGCAGGCGCATCGCACTGCCGCACAGGCCCATGCGGGCCATGGCCCACTTGACGGGAATGGGGTTGGCCTCGACGAACAGGTTCTTGTGCACGGGCATCAGCTGGAACTGGATTTCCATGGCGCGGCGGGCATCGCCCGCCAGGGCGGCCACGCACAGCTCGTGCATCAGGCGCGGCGCCACGTTGGCCGTCACGCTGATGTTGCCCTGGCCGCCGCACAGCATGAGGGCGACCGCCGTGGGGTCGTCGCCCGAGTACACGGCAAAGCCCTTGGGCACGTCGCGGATGAGCCACTGGGCGCGCTCGATGTTGCCGGTGGCTTCCTTGATGCCGATCACGCCAGGCACCTGGGCCAGGCGCAGCACGGTGTCGTGCTGCATATCGGCCACCGAACGGCCCGGCACGTTGTAGAGCACGATGGGCAGGTCGCCCGTGGCCTCGGCAATGGCCTTGAAGTGCTGGTACTGGCCCTCTTGCGTGGGCTTGTTGTAGTAGGGCACCACCTGCAGCTGGCTGTCTGCGCCCACCTTCTTGGCGAAGCGGGCCAGTTCGATGGCCTCGGCGGTGGAGTTGGCGCCGCAACCAGCCATGATGGGCACGCGCTTGGCAGATTGTTCGACCGCGACGCGGATGATCTCGCAGTGCTCTTCGACATTGACCGTGGGCGATTCGCCCGTGGTGCCCACCACGCCGATGCAGTCGGTGCCTTCGGCGATGTGCCAGTCGATGAGTTTGCGCAGCGTGGGGTAGTCCACGCTGCCATCCCCGTGCATGGGGGTGACGAGGGCGACGATGCTGCCGGTCAGGGGGACGGAGGGAAGGGTCATGTCCGCAGGGGTAAACGGTAAAGGGGCATTCTAACTAGGCGGCACCCACAAAAGATGTCGTGAGGCTGCGCCCGCCCCCGGGAGTTCCCGCACCGCCGTGATGCGCTGCACGAAACGGTCGGGGTTTTGCTGGAAGCCGTGTTCGTAAGCCACCACGCGCAGACCGGCGCAGGCCGCGATGAGTTCGCCCGGGTTCAGCAAAAAGTCGGGCCGCGCGGGACGGCCGATGGTTTCTTGGCCCAGCGCAAAGGTTTCGTAGATGAGCACGCCGCCGGGCGCCACGCTGGCCACGAGGGTGGGCAACAGCGGGCGCCAGAGGTAGTTGGTGACCACCACGGCGCCAAAGCTGCGCCCCGCCAGCGGCCAGGGGCCGTTTTCGATGTCGGCCAGCAGCATCTCGCCCAGCCCCTCGCAGGCGGCCAGCGCTTCGGCAGAACGGTCCACGCCCACCACGCTGTGCCCCAGGCTGTGCAGCCAGCGCAGGTGCCGCCCTGCGCCGCAGGCCACGTCCAGCGCTTCGCTGGCGGGCGCGATCAGGTGCGACCAGCGGCAGACCCACTCGGAAGGCGCTTCGGTGCCATGCATGTCGTTACTTCAAAAATGATAGCTGTCAGCGCTTGATGGATAAGCGC
>NZ_JBMIRS010000244.1:0-9906 GCF_049198005.1 Paracidovorax sp. MALMAid1276
GACCAGCTCAAGATCGACCAGAGCTTTGTGCGCGACGTGCTCACCGACCCCAATGACGCCGCCATCGCCCGCACCGTGGTCGCGCTGGGCACCAGCCTGGGCCTGCGTGTGATCGCCGAGGGGGTCGAAACCGAAGCCCAGCGCGAATTTCTTGCGCGCCACCAGTGCCACGCCTGGCAGGGCTACCTGCTCAGCCCGCCGTTGCCCGCCAGCGAATTCGAAGCGCTGGTGCGCCGCGCCCATGCCGGTTTGCCGGCGGCCTGACAGGCGCGGGCACACGTTGATTCAAAAATGATAGCTGTCAGCGCTTGATGGATAAGCGCTGAGGCCGGTTTTTATTCAAATTTCTTGGCCCCGCCTGCCGGCGGCGGCGTGCAGGCCGCCCGGTGCGGGGAGGGGGCAGGGCAGCACGGTATCATTCCGCCCTTGCGCGAGGCCTGAGCGGCCCGGGCGCGGCGCCCCGGCGGCGCTGCCGCTGCTGCGTTCACACTAGCTAGCCACACTCCTCATCCGTGCGCCTCACCTCGATCAAGCTCTCCGGCTTCAAGTCGTTCGCTGAACCCACCAACTTCATGCTCCCCGGCCAACTGGTGGGGGTGGTGGGCCCGAACGGGTGCGGCAAGTCCAACATCATGGACGCGGTGCGCTGGGTGCTGGGCGAGAGCAAGGCGAGCGAACTGCGCGGCGAGAGCATGCAGGACGTGATCTTCAGCGGCACCACCACCCGCAAGCAGGCCAGCCGCGCCAGCGTGGAGCTGGTGTTCGACAACTCCGACCATCGCGCCGGCGGCCAGTGGGGCCAGTACGGCGAGGTGGCGGTGCGCCGCGTGCTCACCCGCGACGGCACCAGCAGCTATTTTCTGAACAACCAGCCCGTGCGCCGCCGCGACGTGCAGGACGTGTTCCTGGGCACGGGCCTCGGGCCCCGTGCCTACGCCATCATCGGCCAGGGCACCATCAGCCGCATCATCGAAAGCCGTCCCGAGGAACTGCGCCTGTTCCTCGAAGAGGCCGCCGGTGTCTCCAAATACAAGGAGCGCCGCCGCGAGACCGAAAACCGCCTGCACGACACGCGCGAGAACCTCACGCGGGTGGAAGACATCCTGCGCGAGCTGACCGCCAACCTCGAAAAGCTCGAAAAGCAGGCCGAGGTGGCCGCCAAGTACAACACCCTGCACGCCGACGCCACGCTCAAGCAGCACCAGCTGTGGTTTTTGAAGCGCGCCGAAGCCGAAGAGCAGCAGAACAAGGTGCGCCTGGATGGCCTGCAGGCCGTGAACGACCTGGAATCGCGCATGGCCGACCTGCGCGCGGTCGAATCCGACCTCGAAACCATCCGCCAGGCCCATTACGCGGCAGGCGATCAGGTCAACCAGGCCCAGGGCCGCCTCTACGAGGCCACGGCCGAAGTCGGCAAGCTCGAAGCCGAGATCCGCTACGTGGTAGAAGGCCGCCAGCGCGTGGAGCAGCGTCTGGTGCAGCTGGCCGAGCAGATCGCCCAATGGCAGGCCCGCAAGGAAGAAGCCGATGTGGAGCTGGAGAACCTGGCCGGTGCGGGCGTGGATGCCGAAGAACGTGCCGAGCTGCTGGCCGCCCAGGTCGAAGAGCAGGCCATGCAGCTGCCCGACCTGGAAGAGGCCCTGCGCCAGGCCCAAAGCCGCACGGCCGAGCAGCGCAGCAGCGTGGTGCAGGTGCAGCAGCAAATCGGCGTGCTGGCCGCCGAGCAGCGCAGCTTTGACGAGCAAAGCCGCCAGCTGGATGCCCGGTTTGAACGCCTGCGCACCGACCGCAACGCCCTGGCCGCACCCGACGAAGCCCGCCTGGTGAACCTGCAGGAACAACTGCAAGAGGCGCAGGAGATGGCCGAAACAGCGGCCGCCCGTCTGCACGAGCTGCAGGATTCCGTGCCCCAGCTGGACGAAGACCGCCGCGCGCGCCAGCAGGCCGTCAACACCGAAAGCGCCCGCCAGACCGATTTGTCCGCCCGCATGGAGGCGCTGAAGGCGCTGCAGGAAAAGGTCAAGACCGATGGCAAGCTGCGCCCCTGGCTGGCCAAGCACGGCCTCGATGGCCTGCAGGGCCTCTGGAGCCGCATCCACATCGAGCCCGGCTGGGAAAACGCGCTGGAAGCCGCGCTGCGCGAGCGCCTGTCTGCGCTGGAAGTCGGGCGGCTGGACATGGTGCGCGGCTTTCTGGGCTCTGGCGGCAACGATGCGCCGCCCGCGCGCCTGGCCTTCTACAGCACGCCGTCTGTGGCCCAGCCCGAGGCGCCTTCGCAGCACCCGCGCCTGTCCGACCTGCTGCGCCTGAACGACGCCGGCCTGCGCGCCGTGCTCACCGACTGGCTGCAGGGCTGCTTCACGGCCCCCACGCTGGACGACGCCCTGGCGCGCCGCAGCACACTGCAGCCGGGCGAGGTGGTGCTGGTGCCCACGGGCCACGCGGTCAGCGCCCACAGCGTGAGCTTTTATGCGCAGGACTCCGAACAATCCGGCATGCTGGCCCGCGCGCAGGAAATCGAACACCTCGAAAAGGAGCTGCGCGCCCAGGCGCTGATTGCCGAAGAATCGCGCACCGCGCTGGTCCGCGCCGAGGCCGCCTATGCCGACGCCTCGCAGCGCCTGGTGTCCGCCCGCCGCGAAGCCACCGAGTCGCAAAGCCGCGCCCACGAGCTGCAGGTCGAAACCCTGCGCCTGAGCCAGCTGGCCGAACAGACGCGCGCGCGCAGCCAGCAGATCGACGGCGACCTGGCCGAGGTGGAGGCCCAGCTGGCCGACCTGCAGGAGCGCCGCGTGGCCGCCGAGGCGCGCTTTGAAGAGCTAGACATGCAGCTGGCCGACAGCCAGGAGCGCGAGGCGCAGCTGGGCGACAAGGTCATCGAGGCCGAGCGCAAGCTCACCGCCTGCCGCGAGCAGCAGCGCGCGCTGGAGCGGCAGGCGCAAGAGGCCACCTTCTCCCAGCGCAGCCTGGAGGCGCGCCGGGGCGAACTCAACCGTTCCATCGAAACCGCCACCCAGCAGGCCAAGGCGCTGGCCGACGAAGAGCAGCGCGCACGCGACGAACTCGCCCGCCTGTCCGACGCCGCCGCGCAAGGCGGCCTGCAGGCCGCGCTGGACGTGAAGATGGAGCGCGAGAAGGCCCTGGGGGCGCAGCGCAGCGAATACGACGACCTGACCACCAAGCTGCGCGCGAGCGACGAACGCCGCATGCAGCTCGAACGCGCTCTCGACCCGCTGCGCCAGCGCATCACCGAATTCCAGCTCAAGGAACAGGCTGCGCGCCTGGGCCTGGAGCAGTACACCACCTTGCTGCAGGACGCACAGGCCGACCTGGAGGCCGTGGCGCGCTCCATCGAGGAAGGCAGCGTGCGCATCGGCGGCCTGCAGGGCGAGATCGACCGCCTGCACCGCGAGATCGCGGCCCTGGGCGCGGTCAATCTGGCCGCGCTCGACGAACTCAAGCTCGCCAGCGAGCGCAAGGTGTTTCTCGACGCGCAGACGGCCGACCTGACCGAGGCCATGAACACGCTGGAGGACGCGATCCGCAAGATCGACGGCGAAACGCGCCAGCTGCTCTCAGGCACCTTCGACACCGTGAACGCGCACTTTGGCCGCATGTTCCCCGAGCTGTTCGGCGGCGGCCAGGCCAAGCTCATCATCACGGGCGACGAAATCCTCGACTCGGGCGTGCAGGTGATGGCCCAGCCGCCGGGCAAGAAGAACCAGACCATCCACCTGCTGTCCGGCGGTGAGAAGGCGCTCACGGCCATTGCGCTGGTGTTTGCCATCTTCCAGCTCAACCCGGCGCCGTTCTGCCTGCTGGACGAGGTGGACGCGCCGCTGGACGACGCCAACACCGAGCGCTATGCCAAGCTGGTGTCCAGCATGTCCAAGGGCACGCAGTTTCTGTTCATCAGCCACAACAAGATCGCGATGGAAATGGCCGAGCAACTGATCGGCGTGACCATGCAGGAGCAGGGCGTGTCGCGCATCGTGGCGGTGGACATGGAGTCCGCCTTGAACATGGTGGATGCTTGAAAGATGAAGCTCCCCCTGTGTCGCTTCGCTCCTTCCCCCTCTCTCGCTGCGCGGGAGGGGGACGACGCCAGCGCGGCGGGGCGGCCCTTGCGCGGCGTCCCTGGCTTGCGGCTCGATTTCGCCTCGGCGGCTGGTATCCCGTCAACGGACAGTAGAAGTTATCTCCGGTTATGAGCACATTGCAACTGAGTCTGGCCATCATCGGTGGCCTGGTGCTGGCCCTGATCGTGGCCTACAACGCCTGGACGTCTCGCCGCAACGCGCCCAAGCGTGCCCTGCCGCAAGAGCACGAGGCCACGGCCGACGCGGCCCAGCGGCGCGAGCCGGGCTTTGACGCCGACGCCGCGGCCCTGGTGCCGGGCGAGATCCAGGGGCTGGACCGGGGCACCGAACCGGCGCCGCATGCCGTGGACGCGAGCGATGCGCTCGAGCTGCCCGTGCCCGCGTCGTCGCTGGAGCGCCGCCCGGGGCTGGACCCGCTCATCGACGTGATCGCGCCCCTGCAGGCCGAGCAGCAGGTGTCGGGCGATGCGGCCCTGGCCGCCTTGCCGCCCACGCGCCGCGCGGGCAGCAAGCCCTTTGCCATCGAGGGGCTGAACGACGCCACGCAGCAATGGGAAACCCCCGCACCCGGCCAGCGCTACCAGTCCTTCCAGGCCGGCGTGCAGCTGGCCAACCGCATGGGCGCGCTCAACGAGATCGAGTTCTCCGAGTTCGTGGTGAAGGCGCAGGCCTTTGCCGACGCCATCAACGCGGCGCCCGACTTCCCGGACATGCTGCAGGAGGTGGCCCGCGCCCGCGAACTCGACCAGTTCGCCAGCGAGCACGACGCCCAGCTGATGTTCATGCTGCGCGCCCGCCAGGCGGCCTGGAGCCCGGGCTACGTGCAGCAAAACGCCGCCCGGCTGGGCTTTGTGCCCGGCGCCATGCCCGGCCGCCTGGTGCTGCCCGCCGCCACCCAGGGCTTGCCGCCCGTGCTCACCCTGGCGTTCGACACCCAGGCCGCCCTGGCCGACGACCCCGAGCAGTCCGCCATCCGCGACATCAGCCTGACCCTGGACGTGGCCCAGGTGCACCGCACCGAACAACCGTTTGCCCGCCTGCGCGAAGTGGCCACCGCGCTGTGCCAGGCCATGGACGGCGTGCTCTGCGACCAGAACGGCACGCCGCTGCCCGCCATGGCCATGGACCCGATCGCGGCCGACCTGGAGCTGCTGTATGACCAGCTTGACGGGCGGGATTTGTCGGCGGGCTCGGTGCTGGCGCGGAGGCTGTTCAGCTGAATGCACATGCGGCCATGACCGAGAATTTGGACCTTTTTTCAGCCCCAACGCCCGTGGATAAAGCGCAGCCAGCTATCAAAATAAAAGCACTGCGCGACCAGCTCAACACCTGGGCGCACCAGTACTACGTGCTGGACGAGCCCACCGTGCCCGACGCCGAATACGACCGCGTGTTCCGCGAACTGCAGGCGCTGGAGGCTGAGCATCCCGATCTCATCACGCCCGATTCGCCCACCCAGCGCGTGATTGGCGCGGTGATGGAGGGCCTGGCCCCCGTGCGCCACGCGGTGCCCATGCTCAGCATCCACACCGAGACGGACACCGAGGCCACGGGCGCGCAGGCGTTTGACGCGCGGGTGCGGCGCGAGCTGGGCCTGTCCGAGTCGGACCCCGCCATCGAATACGTGGCCGAGCCCAAGTTCGACGGCCTGGCCATGAGCCTGCGCTATGAAATCGGCCGCCTGGTGCAGGCCGCCACGCGCGGCGATGGGGAGGTGGGCGAGGACGTGACACACAACATCCGCACCATCCGGCAGATTCCGCTGACCGTGCCTGAAGGCGTTCCCCCTTTGCTGGAAGTGCGCGGCGAGGTCTACATGCGCCGTGCCGACTTTGATGCGCTCAACGAGCGCCAGCGCGAGCAGGGCGGCAAGACCTTTGTGAACCCGCGCAATGCCGCGGCCGGTGCGGTGCGCCAGCTCGACTCCCGCATCACCGCCCAGCGACCTTTGAGCTTTTTTGCCTACGGCCTGGGTGCGGTCACGCCGGCTTCGGAGGGCGGGCCGCAGTTCCGCACGCATTTCGAGATGCTCCAGGCGCTGAAATCATGGGGTTTTCCGGTTTCAGCGCAGGTGCAGATTGCCAAGGGTGCTAGCGAATTGGTAGCATTTCACCGGCAGGTGGGCGCCAGCCGCGATGCACTGCCGTATGACATCGACGGCGTGGTCTACAAGGTCAACCGGCTCGATCTGCAACGCGACCTGGGCTTCAAGACCCGCGAGCCGCGCTGGGCCGTGGCGCACAAGTATCCCGCGCAGGAGATGGCTACCAAGGTGGAGGATATCGGCGTGCAGGTAGGCCGCACCGGCAAGCTCACGCCCGTGGCGCGGCTGGCGCCGGTGTTTGTGGGCGGTGTCACGGTGACCAATGCCACGCTGCACAACCTGTTCGAGATCCGCAAGAAGGGCGTGCGCGTGGGCGACCAGGTCGTCGTGCGCCGCGCGGGCGATGTGATTCCGGAAGTGGTGGGCGTGATGGCCTCGGGCCCGCGCCCGGCGTACGTCAAGAACTTCCGCATGCCTGCGCAGTGCCCCATCTGCGGCAGCGACGTGGTGCGCGAAAAAGGGGAGGCCAACCACCGCTGCACGGGCGGGCTGTTCTGCGCCGCGCAGCGCAAAGAGGCCATCCTTCACTTTGCCGCGCGCCGCGCCATGGACATCGAGGGCCTGGGTGACAAGCTGGTGGACCAGCTGGTCGAATCCAACGTGATCCGCACGCTGCCCGACCTGTACCGGCTGGGGCTGTCGTCCCTGGTGGCGCTGGAGCGCATGGCCGACAAGTCCGCGCAGAACGTGCTGGCCGCGCTGGAGAAATCCAAGGACACGACGCTCGCACGTTTTCTGTTCGGGCTGGGCATCCGCCATGTGGGCGAATCCACGGCCAAGGACCTGGCCAAACATTTCGGTACGCTGGACGCGCTGATGGGCACGTCGCTGGAGACGGCAGCCACCGTGGAGCAGCTGTTGGAGGTGCCCGACGTGGGCCCCATCGTCGCGCAGAGCGTGCACACCTTCTTCCAGCAGCCGCACAACCGCGAGGTGGTCGAGCAGCTCATCGCCTGCGGCGTGCGCTGGCCCGAACAGGCGCGTGGTGAAAAGGCCCCGCAGATCCTGGCGGGCAAGACCATCGTGCTCACCGGCACGCTGCCCACGCTGGGCCGCGATGCCGCCAAGGACATGCTCGAAGCCGCGGGCGCCAAGGTGTCGGGCTCGGTCAGCAAGAAGACCAGCTACGTGGTGGCTGGCGAAGAAGCCGGCAGCAAGCTGGCCAAGGCCCAGGAGCTGGGCGTGCCCGTGCTGGACGAAGCGGGCATGCTGGCTCTGCTGTCGGGCCAGACCCCGGCCTGAGCTTTCGCCGGGCTTCACTCTTCCTTCCACCGGTTCATCTCGATGCGATCCTTTCTCCTCACCGCCTGGGCCCGCTTGCAGGCCCTGTTCCGCCGCGTGGCGGGCTGGTTCGCGTGGATCCCCCGGCCGATTCGCTGGGCCATGCTGTTCATCGCGCTCGCCGTGCCTTCGGCGCTGCTGGTCTATGCGCTCACGCTGGTGCCCACCACGCCCTCCATTGGCGACATCCGCAAGGCCAAGAACGAGATGCCCGCGCAGCTCATGTCGGTGGACGGAAAGCTGCTGGCCGAATACCGCTGGGCCAACCGCGAATGGGTGGAGCTGAGCGAGATTTCGCCCAACGTGATCGACGCGCTGATCGCCACCGAGGACCACCGCTTCTATGACCACTGGGGCATGGACTGGCGCCGCACGTTCTCGTCGGTGCTGCACACGCTGCGCGGCGACCCGCAGGGCGGCTCCACGCTCACGCAGCAGCTGGCGCGCAACCTGTTTCCTGAAGAGATCGGCCGCTCGCGCACCATCACGCGCAAGCTCAAGGAAGCCATCACGGCCATGAAGATCGAGGCGGGGTTTTCCAAGGACGAGATCCTGGAGACGTACCTCAACACCGTGCCGTTTCTCTACAACGCCTACGGCATCGAGATGGCCGCGCGCACCTATTTCGACAAATCGGCCGACAAGCTCAACGTGCTGGAAAGCGCCACGCTGATCGGCATGCTCAAGGGCACGGCCTACTACAACCCGGTGCTCAACCCCGAGCGTGCCCAGGCGCGCCGCAACACCGTGCTGTCGCAGATGGTCAAGCGCGGCAAGCTCGCACCCGAGCAGTTCGCCACGCTCAAGGCCAAGCCCCTGGGCGTGAACTTCGAGCGCCAGACCGAGGTGATGGGCCCGGCTTCGCACTTTGCGATGCACCTGCGCAAGCAGCTGCTGGACTGGGCCGACAGCCGGGGCTACAACCTGTATGCCGACGGGCTGGTGATCCGCACCACCATTGATTCGCGCATGCAGGCGATTGCCAACCAGGCCGTGGCGCGGCAGGGCAAGCAGCTGCAGGAGGTGGCGGACAAGGCGTGGTCCAACGCCCGCAATGGCTGGGGCCCGGGCAACGAGCTGGTGCAGGCGCTGGTGCGCGAAAGCGCTGAATACCGCGCCGCGACGGCAGAGAAGGGCGTGGCGCCGGACGATGCGCTCAAGGCCTTGCTGGACAACGCCGCCTTCATGCAGCGGCTGCGCACCGAGAAGACGCGGGTGCAGGCTGCCTTCATGGCGCAAGACCCGGTCACCGGCCACGTGCTGGCCTGGGTGGGCAGCCGCGATTTTGCGCAAGACCCGTTCGACCATGTGCAGGCCGCGCGCCGCCAGCCGGGCTCCACTTTCAAGCCGTTTGTGTATGGCGCCGCATTTGCGCAGGGCGCATCGCCCGAAGACACGCTCATGGATTCGGCGGTCGAGATTCCGCTGGGCGGCGGCCGCGTGTGGCGCCCCACCGATGGCGGCCCGCCCAGCGATGAGCCCATGTCGCTGGCCGACGGGCTGGCCAAGTCCAAGAACACCATCACCGCCCAGGTGATGCACCAGGTGGGCCCGGCCCGCGTGGCCGAGGTGGCGCGGGCGCTGGGCGTGCGCGAAAGCAAGCTTGAAGAGGTGCCCTCGCTGGCCCTGGGCACGAGCCCGGTCACGCTCAAGGAAATGGTGTCGTCCTACAGCAGCATCGTCACCCTGGGCCGCTATGTCGAGCCCATCATGCTCACCCGCATCGAAGACCGCAATGGCAAGGTGCTGCAGACCTTTGCCGAGCCGGTGCCCGAGCAGGTGTTCGACGCCCGCGCCGCGCAGATCCTGCGCAACACCATGCGCGGCGCCGTGGACTATGGCACGGCCACCGCCATCCGCAGCCGTTATAGCGTGCAGGCCGACGTGGCGGGCAAGACCGGCACCACGCAGGACAACACCGATGGCTGGTTCATCCTGATGCAAAGCCGGGTGGTGGCCGGTGCCTGGGCGGGCTTCAACGACGGCCGCATCACCCTGCGCAGCGACTACTGGGGCCAGGGTGCGCGCAGCGCGCTGCCCATGGTGGGCGAGTTCATGCAGCAGGCCATCCGCAGCAAGCTGATGGATGCGAGCCTGCGCTTTGTGGACGAATTCGACACCCGCCCGCCACCGCCGCCCGACAGCTCGCTGGACACCATGCGGGACTGGATCCGGGGGCTGTTCCGCAGCGATCCCCAGGCGCCGGCCGGGCCTGGCGGTGGCATGCCGCGCAGCCCGGGCCCGCCCGTGCCGGCCGAGGAACGCATCGGCGGCTAAGAGCCTGTTCAATGTCTTTTTGGAGTCGCACAAGTACCTTGCCGGGGTGGGATGCCAGGCGCGGTGCGCTGTGGATAGCCCGGCTATCCACAAGCGCCGCAACGCCGCAGACCGCCCGGCAAGGCACTTGCCCGAAGGGTTGGA
>NZ_JBMIRS010000245.1:0-564 GCF_049198005.1 Paracidovorax sp. MALMAid1276
CCGCTGGCGCGGCTGGATGCTGAGGGAGAGAGAACAGAACAGAACAGGGCGGGCTGGGCACCACCCAAGATGTGCGGCAGTCACAAACATCAAAAACCATAGCTGCCAGCGCAAGCCAGACAAGCGATGGAGGCCAAAAACACCCAAACTATTCCCAGCAACCGGCCAACGACACATTGGAAGCGAGTTACTGGCAAGCGCTCAACCCCAAGGTCACAGCACAAAGCGCCGGCACAGACGGACCCAGCGCAAACGCCACGCTGTGCGAGGTGTACTACTTCCACACCGACCAAGTCGGCCTGCCTGAAGAACTCAGCAACGCCCAAGGCCAGATCATCTGGCAAGCCCAGTACAAGACCTGGGGCAGCACGGTCGAAGAGCGCTGGGAGGCGAGACGCCTGCACGGATCGAAAGTGCAGGGGCAGACGGAAGGGGATATCCCACAAGGAGCTCGACAAGAACAGAACCTGCGCTTCCAAGGGCAATACCTCGACCGGGAGACGGGGCTGCACTACAACACGTTCCGGTACTACGATGCTGATATTGGGAGATTTATCAGCCCGG